>NZ_JBFBAO010000021.1:0-33772 GCF_040682255.1 Micromonospora sp. NPDC051296
GCTACTCCGGGGCATCTGCGTGGTAGTAGCGGGGACAGGATTTGAACCTGCGACCTCTGGGTTATGAGCCCAGCGAGCTACCGAGCTGCTCCACCCCGCGTCGGTAGATCCACCGTAGCGCACCGACCCGGGCCGGCGCAAAACGACCCCACGGAACGCCCAAATGCCGCGCCCGTCGGCCCGGCCCGGTGCGGGCCGGACAACCTGGCCTGCCGCGCCCCGAACCTGCCGCGCCCCGAACCTGCCGCGCCCCGAAACCTGCCCGGCCCAGAAACCTGCCCGGCCCAGAAACGGTCAGGGCCCGCAGCGGCGATCGAGGATCGCCGGGCCGCGGGCCCTGACCGTTCGGTCGTCAGCCGCCCGGTGACGGCGCCGGGTTGTTCGGCGCGTTGTTCCCACCGGCTGCCTGCTGAGCCTGCTGGAACGCGGTCAGCGCTTCGTCCAGCGCCTTCAACGCGCGGCCGTACCGCTCGAAGTCGCCGGACGCCTGCGCGGCCCGCACCTCGGTGATCGCGGCCTGGACCCGGTCGGCGGCCGCCCCCAACTCGCCGGTGAGCGGCGGTGCCTGGCCCGGCGTCGGCGTGGCCGACGGGGTGGCCGATGGCGTGGCCGACGGCTCCCCGCCGTCGCCCGGCGGCTCCTCACCCCCGGTCGGCGGCGGGTTGCCGGCCGCCGCCCGCTTGCCCTGCTCGACGAGCTGCTTGATGCCGTCGGCCGGGTTGTCGGCCAGCACCACGAAGGAACCGCCGTCGCCGTAGGAGAGCAGCACCTTCTGCAGCAGCGGGTACGCGTCCGTCTGGTTGCTCTTCACGTAGACCGGCTCGACGTAGAGCATCCCGTTGCCGAACGGCAGCGAGAGCAGATTGCCGTACTGCACCTGGGCCTGGTTCGAGGAGAGCAGGTTCAGCTGCTGGCGGATGTTGGCGTTGTTGGTCATCTGCTGGTGCACCTGCACCGGGCCGGAGACCCGGGTCTGGTCCGGCAGCTCCAGCACCTGCAACGTCGGCTTGCCGTCCTCGTACGACGCCGAGATCAACGCGGCCAGGTTCTGCCGGCCGTTCGGGGTGACCGCGCTGGTCAGCTGGAAGCGCGGCGCCTCCTGCCCGGGGAACTGGGTGTAGAGGTAGTACGGCGGCTGCTTCACTCCGCTGTCCGGCGCGTCCGGCACGTTCGGCACCTGCCAGAAGTCCTGGCCCGAGTAGAAGTCGCCGGGGTTGGTGACGTGGAACCGGGTCAGCAGGTTGCGCTGCACCTTGAACAGGTCGGCCGGGTAGCGGAAGTGGTCGGCCAGCGACGGCGGGATCTCGGCGCGCGGCTTGATCAGGTCACCGCCGAACGCCTTGTTCCACGCCTTGAGCACCGGGTCGTTCTCGTCGAACTCGTAGAGGGTGACCGTGCCGTCGTACGCGTCGACGGTCGCCTTGACCGAGTTGCGGATGTAGTTGACGTTCTCCCGGGCGAGCTGGATGGTGCCCCGGCCGGTCAGCTCGTCGGTGGTCTCCTGCTGGAGGTTGACCCGCTCGGCGTACGGGAAGGTGGCGGCGGTGGTGTAGCCGTCCACGATCCACTGCACCCGGCCGTCCACCACCGCCGGGTACGGGTCGCCGTCCAGGGTGAGGAACGGCGCGACCTTCTCCACCCGGTCCCGCGGGTTACGCACGTAGAGCAGCTTGGAGTTTTCGTTGACCGCCTCGGAGAGCAGGAAGTTCGCCTCCTGCTCCTTGATCGCGTAGAGCAGCCGCCGGGTGAACGACCCGATCTCGACGCCACCCTCGCCGGTGTAGGCGTAGTACGACTCGCGTCCCTCGCCGCTCTCACCGGCGGGCCGGTCGAACTCCGCCGGGTTGGCGTCCGGGTTGGGCTTGCCGACGATGGCGTAGTCGCCGCCCTGCATCCGCTCGCCGTAGTAGATCCGGGGCTGGCTCGCCGGGATCTGATCGGTGGGCGAGGAGCAGGATTCCTGCGCCCGCTCGCCGAGGAAGCCGGAGACGAAGAACGGCTGACCACCGCAGACCACCTGGTTGGCCGGGGCAGCCACCACCCCGTACCCGTGGGTGTAGACGGTGTGCCGGTTGATCCAGTTGCTCTGCTGGGCGGTCAGCTCGCTGTAGTTGATCTCGCGTACGCCGACCACGTAGTCCTGGGTCTTGCCGTTGACCGTGTACCGGTCGATGTCGAGCTTCGGGCCGAAGTCGTAGAAGCCACGGACCTGCTGGAGCTGGGTGTAGGTCTGGCTGACCAACTGCGGGTCGAGCAGCCGGGCGTTCGGCACCACCGAGGTGTCGGTGGCCAGGCTATCCTGCGGGGTCAGGTTGCTGGCCGCGTACGCCGAGGTCTGTGCGTTGTCCAGCCCGTACGACGCGCGGGTGGCCTCGATGCTGCGCTGGATGTACGGCGCCTCCTTGTCCCGGGCGCTGGGCTTGACCTCGAAGGTCTGCACCGCCCAGGGGTAGATGCCGCCGATCGCCACCGCGGACACGCCGAGCAGCGCCAGCGAGATGCCCGGCCAGACCAGGTTCCGCATCCAGGCGTTGGAGAACACGATGATCGCGATCGCCACCACCACGGAGATGTAGGCCAGAATCTCCTTGGCCGGCAGCAGCGCGTTGATGTCGGCGTACCCGGCGCCGTAGACGCCCACGCCGTCGTTGTACTCCAGCAGCATCGACCGCCGGTCGAGCACGTACGCGACCGCCTTGAGCAGGACGAAGACCGCGACCAGCGTGCTCAGGTGGGCCCGGGCGGCGTTGCTCATCCGGTCACCCACGCCCTGCAGGCGCACGCCGCCGAAAAGGTAGTGCACCGCCAGCGAGCCGATCAGCGCCAGCACCACCGCGGTGAAGCCGAGCCCGAGCAGGAACCGCCAGAACGGCAACTGGAAGACGTAGAAGCCGACGTCGACGCCGAACTCCGGGTCGACGACGCCGAAGTCACCGCCGTTACGGAAGAGCAGCCACTGGTTCCAGCGGCTCTGCGCCGACAGACCGGCGAAGAGGCCGACGATCGCGGCGGCCGCCGTGATCCACAGCCCGAGCCGGGGGCCGAGCAGCATCCGGTAGCGCTCCAGAGTGGCCTGCTCCGGCGAGTGCGGCCGGTGCCGGGGGCGCAGTCGTTGGGCGAGCCATAGATTGCCGCCGACGATCGCCCCCATCGCCAGGCCGGCGGCCAGGAAGAGCAGCAGCCGGGTGACGATCACCCCGCGGAACACCCCGGTGTAGTCGACCTCGGAGAACCAGAGCCAGTCCGTCCAGGCCTGCACCCCCCAGCCCAGCAGGGTGAACAGGACGAACACCCCGATCAGGACACCGATTGTGACGCGTCCGCGTCGGCTCATCCTCGGCAGGGGGCTGCTGCTACGCATGACCACTGTTGGCTCCGCACGCTCGATATGATCGGCTCCGACCAGGCACCCAGAGTACGGGGTGTTCCTGAATGCGTCGGCGCAAGGTCGCGGCGCACCTCGTGCGCCGGGTCGCGACCCGACCGTACGGCCCGCTCGCCAGCCCTGGCCACGCGCGCTGTCGGCGGGGTGCCCGGACGGCTACGGTGCGGGTCAGCAGTGGGTCGGCTGCCCCCCGGACCGCAGCGTCTCCAGCGCTACCATCGCCTCGTCGAGCGAACCCACCTTCACCAGTGGCAGGTCCGGCTGCCGGTTGCGGACCGCCTCGGCGCAGTTGGCTGCCGGCACCAGGAAGGCCGTCGCGCCGGCTCGCTTCGCCCCGACCAGTTTCTGTGGGATGCCACCGATCGGGCCGACCCGACCCGAGTCGTCGATGGTGCCGGTGCCCGCGATGACCCGGCCGCCGGTGAGGTCCTCCGGGGTCAGCTTGTCGATGATGCCCAGCGCGAACATCAGACCCGCGCTGGGGCCGCCGATGTCCTTCAGGTCGATGGCGAGGGTGAACGGGTGCGGCTGCTGCTGCTCGATCTCGACGCCGATGCGGGGCCGACCGTCCTGTTCCTGACTGGTGATCGTGTCAGTGTGGGCCACGCCGTCGCGGGTGTAGCCGATCCGCAGCGCCGTGCCCGCCGGCTTCGCCCTTATCAGCTCGGTCAGCCGGGAGGCCAACGGCACCGGCTCCCCGTCCACCGAGGTCACCACGTCGCCCGAGCGAAGCACCCCGGCCGCCGGGCCGTCGGCGGCCACCGTCTTGACCACGACCTGCACCTCGTACCCCAACTCCCGCAGCGCGGCGGTCTCCGCGCTGGTCTGCGAGACCTGGAAGTCCTCGGCGTTGCGCTGTTCGACCTCCTGCTGGCTCTCTCCCGGCGGGTAGACCAGCTCACGCGGCACCACCGCCTGGTCCTCGGAGAGCCAGCCCTGAATGGCCGAGCGCAGCTTGACGCTGGGCTGCACGCCCACCGTGGTCAGCCGCAGTTGGCCGGCGGAGGTGGAGGTCTCCCGGCCGGTGACCTGGATTACCTCCTTGCCGTCCTCCTGCCCGAGGGTGTCGACGGTCGGACCAGGACCGAGTACCACGTACGGGACGGGCGCGCCGAGCACTCCGATGCTGAGCAGAGCGGTGAGCAGAGCACCGAGCAGGACGGTCACGCCGCGACGTCTCATGCGCCAGAGCGTACCGAGCCGGGTGACGGCCCTCGGCCGGCACGACGACAGACTTCGCCCTCAGCGCAACAGCGGCAGCGGCGACCGGGGGCGCTGCGCGCGTACCGTAGAGGTCGTGCCTGATATTCCGTTCGGTTTCGCGCTACCGGGTGGGCAGCCGCCCGACCCCAACGACCCCGCGCAGATGCAGCAGTTCATGTCGCAGTTGCAGCACCTGCTCTCCGCGCCGGGGAGCGGGCCGGTCAACTGGGACCTGGCCCGCCAGGTGGCGGCCAGCCAGCTCGCCGCGTCGGGCGACCCGGCGGTCTCGCCGTACGAGCGCAACGCGGTGGAAGAGGCGCTGCGCATCGCCGACCTGTGGCTGGAGCCGGCCTCCGCCCTGCCCTCGGGCATCCGGACGGCGGTGGCCTGGAACCGCAATGAGTGGATCTTCAAGACGCTCGACGTCTGGCGCAAGCTGTGCGACCCGGTGGCCAGCCGGATGGTCGGCGCGATGGGTGACCTGGTGCCGCCGGAGGCCCGGGCCCAGCTCGGCCCGATGCAGTCGATGGTGGCCACCCTCGGTGGCGCGCTCTTCGGCGGTCAGCTCGGCCAGGCGCTCGGCTCGCTCGCCGCGGAGGTGCTCTCCGCCGGCGACATCGGCCTGCCGCTCGGCCCGGCCGGAACGGCCGCGCTGGTCCCGGCCAACATCCGCAGCTACGGCGCGGGGCTGGAGCTGGCCGAGGACGAGGTACGCCTCTACGTGGCCCTGCGTGAGGCCGCGCACCAGCGGTTGTTCGAGCATGTGCCGTGGCTGCGCGGGCACGTGCTCAACGCCGTGGAGACGTACGCCGCCGGCATCCGGGTCAACCGAGAGGCGATCGAGGAGGCGATGGGCCGGGTCGATCCGACCGACCCGGAGTCGATGCAGGCGATCGCCCTGGAGGGCATCTTCACTCCGGAGGACAGCCCGGCGCAGAAGGCGTCGCTGGCCCGGCTGGAGACCGCCCTCGCCCTGGTGGAGGGCTGGGTCTGCCACGTGGTGGACGGTGCCGCCGCTGGCCGGCTGCCGAACGTGGTGGCGCTGGGCGAGGCGTTCCGCCGGCGCCGGGCGGCCGGCGGGCCGGCCGAGCAGACCTTCGCCGCGCTGGTCGGGTTGGAGCTGCGGCCCCGCCGGCTGCGCGAGGCCGCCGCGCTCTGGGCGGCGCTCACCGAGCACCGGGGCATCGCCGGGCGGGACGCGCTGTGGGGACACCCCGACCTGCTGCCCTCCGACGACGACTTCGCCGACCCGGTGGCCTTCGCCATGGCCGATCTCGACCTGATGACCGAGCTGGAGAACTTCGACTTCTCCGCCCCGGGCGGGCCGGAGGAGAAGGCACCGGGCGAGACGGACCGCCGCGACGACACCGAGGGCGGCGAGAACCGCTCCTGACCACCCGCACCCGCGCCGGCCAGTCGTCTTCATCGGCCGGTCAAGGCCGGCGTCCGGGTGAAGATCACGCTCGATCCGGGATCGAGTGGCCTCGTCGACACGGCGAGGCCAATCGACCCGGATCGAGCACGATCACATTCCGCCCGGTCGGCCGGCGCCGGAGAGCAGGGCGCGGGTGTTCTCCCAGCCGTTCAGGGCCGGATCGAGCCGGGCCAGGTCCGACGGGCCACGCAACCGGTGCCAGGACGGCGTCACCGCCAGGTCACCCGGGCGGGGCGCCGCCGCGCGCACGGCCGCGGGCACGGTGGCGTCCATGTCCACCGACGGCAGCCACGACGGTACGGGCAGCCGGGCGGCCACGCCCAGCACCCCCGGGACGCCGCCCTCGACCGGTGCGATCGCCACCGGCCGGCTGGTCAGCGGGCGCAGCAGCTTGCCGACGGTGAGTCCGGGCAGGTCGGGTGCGTCCCCCGCGACCACCGCCGCCTGCTCATAGTGACCGTCCGCCCCGCCGGCCCCGCTGGGCCCGGTCAGTGCGGCGAACACGGCGTTCGGGGTCGGCTCGGGCACCTCGTACACGGTCGTACCCGGCCAGATCACCGCGTCGGCCAGCCACCGGTCCGCCGGGGTGACCGCCACCGCGGTGTCCACCTCGTTGAGCATGGCGAGCAGATCCACCACGTCCTCGGCGAGTGCCGTACGCCAGTCCACCGGGTCGGCGCCGGGCGGCGCCCAGGCGACCGGCGCGAGGAGCGCCACCACCACACGTCGGGCCATTCCCCGACCCTACGCCCGGCCGCGAACCCGGTTCCCGGCACACCGGGCGGGGAGCCCACCGGCTGCCGGCTGTCGGCGGTGCCCGGTATCGCCGACGAGACCTGGCCACCCACCGTCGCTACGACGGGGTCGCTCAGGGCGCGCCGGAGACGGCCGCAACGCCCTCCAGGTAGCCCCGGGCGCGTTCGGTCTTCGGGTACCTGCCGACCAGGGCCCAGAACTCGGCGTTGTGGCTGGGCACGATGAGATGGGCGAGTTCGTGCAGCAGGACGTAGTCGATCACCCAGTCCGGCATGTCCTGGATCCGGTGCGACAGCCGGATCGAGCGGTCCGCCGGGGTGCAGGAGCCCCACCGGCCGTTCTGGTTGTTCACCCACCGGACGCTGGTCGGCAGGGCCTGGTCGCCGTACTCGGTCAGGTAGAGCCCGATCAGCCGGCCGGCCCGGGCCAGCAGCTCCCCGTCGGAGCGGGCCAGCCGCCCCTCCCGGGCGGCGAGCCGGGCGAGCATCCGGTCGACCCACTCGCTCTCCTCGGCCCGGGAAAACTGGTCCGGGATGAGGACGACGACCCGTTCACCGTCGCGGTAGGCGGACACCGTGCGTCGCCGGCGCTGGCTGCGCCGTACCTCGACGACCGGCTTCCGCGCCCCAGCCATCAGTGGACCGCGCAGCCTCGGTTTGCTGTCACGTTGGCAAGCTAATGCGTTGTGACCAGGGGTCCGCAAGAGTCAACCCACCGACACGCGTCCGGAAAATGGGGATTGGTCGCCAGGAGTCCCGAAAATTTTCTTGCCGGACCGGCGGGAGACGCAACGATCACCCTTCGTGGTGGCCGACGAGGTGTCACACCGGCGGCGCCGACCAACGGTAGATGATCACCGCAGCGTGCCTGACGCCGGGGTCCAGTGTCGGCCTGGCCCCTGGTTTCCGGGGCACTACCAGCGAATTTGCGGGCCCCCAGTCGGCGTGTCCCCGCCAAACTGACTGATCTGACCCAAATTGCCGTGCACACTCTCGACGTCGCCTTGCTCACAGTGGCAACGCGCAGCTGACATGGAACCGCCCACACCTGGGTAGGGTCCGCCAACCAGTGGTCACGTGGGTGGCCGCCGGAAGAGTCCCAGCGCCGGGCGCCGTACGCGGCCGCCGCCGGGAAACCCGCCGGACCGGTATCGACCGGCGGACGAGACGAGGAGGCACACCGTGGCCGACCAGGCCCAGACCTACAACGGTTACTGCGTCAAGTGCAAGGAGAAGCGGGACTTCGAGGGCCGCGTCGAGGTCTCGAAGACCGGCATGAACATGGCCAAGGGCAAGTGTCCGGTGTGCGGCACAACAGTGAACCGCATCCTGGGCAAGGCGAAGGTCTGACGTACGCAAAACCGCGAACGGGGGTGGCCGGTGGCCACCCCCGTTCGCGTTCCCCCGCTCACTGTCCGGCGGCCGACTCAGTTACCCGCTGGTTGTGGATATCTCGCCGAATCCTGTGGACAGCCCTGGATCTGAAGCTGCCCACCTGTGGACAACGATCGACGGACAGCAGGGAAGCGGTCACTATTCGTGCCCATGCAGCTGTCGACGAAGCGCCCGCCGTCCCCCCGCCCCACCCTGCTGCCCGGGCTCAGTCAGCTCTGGCGCGACCGGCACACCCTTCAGCTCGGGCTCGGTCAGGAACGGGCCGTCCTGGTCGAGGTGGCCGACCCACGGGCCGCCCGGCTGCTCGACCTGCTCGACGGCACCCGCAGCGAGCGGCAGGTGCTGACCGGGGTGACCGGGACGGGCGTCCGTCCGGAGCACGCCCGGGCCCTGCTCGACGCCCTGCGTACCGCCGGCCTGGTGGTCCCGGCGCACACGCTCCTGCCCCGGGACCTCGCCGGCCCCCGCCGGGCCCGGCTCGCCGCGGAGGCCGACGCGCTGGCGCTCGCCGCCGCCCGGCTTCCGGGGACCCCGGCCCAGGTGCTCCGGCGCCGCCTGGCCGCCCGGGTGACGCTCACCGGCGCCGGCCCGCTCGGCGCCGCCATCGCCATCGCCCTGGCCCAGGCCGGTGTCGGTCACGTTCATCCCGACCTGCCCGGCTCGATCCGCCCGGTCGACCTCGTCGGCACCGGCATCGCGGCCGGCGAGATCGGCCGCCCGCTCGACCAGGCGGTCCGGGCAGCCGTGGCGCGGGCGGCACCCGGCACCGGCACCGGCCCGATCCGCCGGCACCGGCCCGACCTGGTGATCCAGCTCGGCACCGACCGGCCGGCCGCGCTGCTGGCCGCCGGCTACACCCAACGGCGGCAACCACACCTGCTGGTCGACGTCCGGGAGGGCGTCCCGGTGATCGGGCCGCTGTTCCGCCCGCCGGTCGGCCCCTGCCTGCGCTGCCTCGACCTGCATCGCGCCGACCGGGATCCCGACTGGCCGGCGCTCGCCGCCCAGCTCGCCAGCGGCTCGGCCGTTCCGACCTGCGCCACGAGCACCCTCCTGGCGGCCACCGCGTACGCCGTGGCCGAGGCGCTGGGCCAGCTGGAGGGCGGCACCCCGGAGACCCTCAACGGGGCGATCGAGGTCGCGGCGGCGGGCAACGTCCGGCGCCGCCACTGGCCGCCGCACCCCCGCTGTGGCTGCGGAGCTGGCGGCCAGCCCGGCCGCACGGCAGCAATGGGCACGCCGGTTCGGTAACAATGACCAAGTGACCGACATCCCGCGCCGGGCCGTGTCCCGGACCGCCAAGCTCGCCGCTCTGCCGCTCGGCTTCGCCGGCCGGACCGTCCTCGGCATGGGAAAGCGCGTCACCGGGCTCGCCTCCGACGTGATCTCGGCGGAGATCCAGCAGCGCACCGCCGAGCAGTTGTTCAGCGTCCTCGGCCAGCTCAAGGGCGGGGCGATGAAGTTCGGTCAGGCGCTGTCGGTCTTCGAGGCGGCGCTGCCGGAAGAGATCGCCGCGCCCTACCGGCAGGCCCTGACCAAGCTCCAGGAGGCCGCGCCGCCGCTGCCGGCGGCGAGCGTGCACAAGGTCCTGGCCGACCAGCTGGGCCCCGGCTGGCGGGACCGGTTCGTGACCTTCGACGACTCGCCGGCCGCCGCGGCCAGCATCGGCCAGGTGCACCGCGCGGTGTGGCAGATGCCGGACGGCGATGCCCGGGACGTGGCCGTCAAGATCCAATATCCGGGTGCCGGCGACGCCCTACTCACCGACCTCAAGCAGCTCTCCCGGCTGGGCGGCATGTTCCGGGCCATCCAGCCGGGGCTGGACGTCAAGCCGCTCCTGGCCGAGCTGCGGGAAAGGATCACCGAGGAGCTGGATTACGAACTGGAGGCGGAGTCACAGCGGGCGTTCGCCGCCGCGTACGCCGATGATCCGGAGATCTACGTACCAGCGGTGTTCTCCGCCTCGCCGCGAGTCCTGATCACCGAATGGGTCGAGGGCACTCCGCTGGCCGACATCATCCGGGCCGGCACCGAACAGCAACGGAACGAGGCCGGCCGGTTGATGGCCACCCTCCACCTGTCCGCGCCGGCCCGGGCCGGGCTGCTGCACGCCGATCCGCACCCGGGTAACTTCCGGCTGCTGCCCGACGGCCGGCTCGGCGTGATCGACTTCGGCGCGGTGGCCCGGATGCCGGAGGGGACGCCAGAACCGATCGGCCGGATCGCCGGGCTGGCCCTGCGCGGCGACGCCGACGAGGTGGTGGCCGGCCTGCGGGCCGAGGGTTTCGTCAGCTCCGACGAGCCGATCGAAGCCCGCGCACTGCTCGACTTCCTGCGCCCGATGCTGGAACCGATCGCCGCCGACGAGTTCCGGTTCACCCGGGCCTGGCTGCGCGGCGAGGCCACCCGACTGGCGAGCCCGCGCTCACCGGCTTACCAGCTCAGCCGGCAGCTCAACCTGCCGCCGTCGTACCTGCTCATCCACCGGGTGACGCTCGGTTCGATTGGCGTGCTGTGCCAGCTGGAGGCCAAGGCCCCCTACCGCGGCATCCTGGAACGCTGGCTGCCCGGCTTCGCGCCGGTCGGCTGACCCGCGACCGACCCCGTCGGCGACGCCCTTGCGCTCGACGTGAAACGGCGGGCGGGGACCTCCGGTCCCCGCCCGCCGTTTTCGGTGTTCGTCCTACAGAGCGCCCAACTCGCGGGCCGACCGGGCGCGGCCGGCCATCGCGACGGTACGGGCGGATCGGGTTGCCTCAGTGCTCGTGGTGGTGCGACCGGCCTGAGGCCGGAGCATTCGAGCCCTCGACAACGCTTCGTGAAGTAGGTGCATCTCGGCGACTCCGTTCGGAAGGTGCAGCATGGTGGTCAGCTTTCTCGTGGCCGGTTCGGCACCGGCGGGGTTGGTCCGGATCGGGAACATGTCAGGCAGCCAGCCGGACGGCGCTGCGCGACGTGGCAAGGCCGTTGGCCGCCAGCCGCGCCTCGGCCTCGACCCGCAGCGCGGCGTCGCGGGCGAGGTCCTCCTTACGCGGGCGGCCACGGGGCCGCTTGCGCGGAACGACCGCGCCACGCTCGAAGATCTCGCCGCCCCAGACGCCCCAGGGCTCGGCCCGCTCGACCGCGCCGGCCAGGCACTCGACGCGCAGCGGGCAGTCCCCGCAGAGCGACTTGGCCAGTTCCAGCTCGGTGGGCGAGTCGGAGAACCACAGGTCGGGGTCGAACTTCCGGCAGGGCAGGTTCGCCTCCACCTCGACGCTCACGTCGAGTGGGGCCAACGCCAGACTCATCGCCCGGTCACCTCTCTCTCACTTCGATCTCGTGGATCGCTGTTCCGACGTACTTCGGCGGTGCAAAAAAAACTGAGGCCGCGGATCCCGGTGTGCGGGTTCCGCGGCCTCGAGGTGAGCCGGTGGTCTGGTGTCAGACCGGTCTACCTCGAGGTGGAACACCGCGGACGTCCATCCGCTTGCTGGCGCCATCGACGCCCTTGCCCGTGAAGCCACTGGTCCCCTGGATCCCGTTCGGCGTCGGTGCGAGGATCAGCTCGGCCTGAACCTCGACCCGGTGCACCTGCGGAGCCCACGGTCGTGCAGCGGCGACGGTCGCCCGGCCTTCCGCCACTGGAGCAACGGTGGTCAGGGCAGCCGACAGCGAAGCGACGGCAACGGGCAGCGCCGTCGGACGCTGGTTGATGTAGCTCTCCACTGGTGCCACCTCCTTGACGTTCACTCGCGATCGACTCGGACACATCCCCCGTGAGCAGCCCGAACAGGGCCCCCTCCCGAGGTGTGCCCTGAGGCTATGCCGGTCGGTGGGGCGAGGGCAAACGAATTAACGGTCAGATTCAGAAACTTTTCTGCGGGCAGATTTCGTCGACCGCCGCGCCGCCCACCAGCGCCAGCACCGCCTCCCCGTACAGGCCGAGTTTGCGTGGCCCGATGCCGGCGATGGCGACCAGTTCCTCGGCCCGGGCCGGCCGCCGTTCGGCCAGCGCGACCAGCGTGGCGTCGGTGAAGACGACGTAGGCGGGCACTTTCTGCGCCCCGGCCACCCGCAACCGCCACTCGCGCAGCCGCTCGTGCAGCTCGTCGTCGATGTCCGACGGGCAGGTGGCACAGCGGCCGAGCTTGCGGTCGGGCCCGGCGAGCAGGGTCGCCCCGCAGATCCGGCAGGAGACGATCCGGTTGGCGCGCCGCTGCGGGCCGGGCGCCGGACGGCCGCCGGCGGCCCGCTCCGCGCCGCCGGTGGGGGCCAGCTGAGGCAGGAACCGGCACGGTCGCCGGGCCCGCCCACCCGGCGAACGCGCCGAGGCGTACGACAGCCAGAGCCATTCCCGGGCTCGGGTAATGCCGACGTAGAGCAGCCGGCGCTCCTCCTCGACCTGCTCGGTGGTACGGGCGTACGTGGTGGGCAGGGTGCCCTCGGCGAGACCGACCAGGAAGACGGCGTCCCACTCCAGGCCCTTGGCGGAGTGCAGGGAGGCCAGCGTCACCCCGTCCACGGTCGGCGCGTGCTGCTGTGCTGCCCGCCGGGCCAGTTCGTCATTGAAGTCGGCCAGGGTGACCGGGCGCTCCACCGTGGCAGCCACCCCGAGGGCCCTCAGGTCGGGCGTGGCCGCGTACTCCTCGGCGAGCTGGACCAGCGCGGCCAGCGCCTCCCACCGCTCGCGGGCGGCACCACCGGGCGGGGGCGCGTCGGGCGCCCAGCCGACACCGGCGAGCGCCTCGACCACGGCCGCCCGCAGCGGGGTCTCCCCCGGGATGGACCGGGTGGCCGCGCGCAGCGCCACCATCGCCTGGCGCACCTCGGCCCGCTCGAAGAACCGCTCGGCCCCCTGCACCAGGTACGGCACGCCCGCCTCGGCCAGCGCCTTCTCGTACGCCTCGGACTGCGCGTTGGTGCGGAACAGCACGGCGATCTCGCGGGCCGGCGTGCCGGCGTCGACCAGGGCACGGCAGCGGGCGGCGACCGCGTTCGCCTCGGCCGGCTCGTCGGTGAAGATCCGCCGCTCCGGCTCGGGGCCGGCCGGGCGCTGGCCGACCAGCTCCAGGCGCAGCCGCGACTCGGTGCCCCGCGCCTGTGAGATGACCGCGTTGGCCAGCCCGACCACCTGCGGGGTGGACCGGTAGTCGCGGACCAGCCGGACCACGGTGGCACCCCGACGCCGGCGCGGGAAGTCGACCAGGTACGCCGAGGTCGCCCCGGTGAACGAATAGATCGTCTGGCTGGCGTCGCCGACCACGGTCACGTCGTCCCGGCCGCCCAGCCAGGCGTCCAGCAGCCGCTGCTGCAACGGGTTGACGTCCTGGTACTCGTCGACGACGAAGTGCCGGTACTGGTTGCGGACCTGCTCGGCGACGTCCGGGTGCTCCTCGATCCCCCAGACCGCGGCGCGGAGCACGTCCTCGAAGTCGATCACCCCGCCGGTCCGCTTGAGCTTCTCGTACGCGGCGAAGACCTCGGCGACCTTCGCCGGCTCGTGCGGGGTCTCCCGCAGCGCCTTGGCCGCAGCCACCACGTACTCCCCCGGCTCCACCAGGGAGGACTTGGCCCACTCGATCTCACCGGCGAGGTCCCGGGCGGCCGTCCGGTCGGCCCGCAGGCCGGCCCGGGCCGCGGCGAGGGTGACCAGCCGGACCTTGCTGTCCAGCAGCTCCGGCATGGCCCGCCCGTCGAGCAACCGGGGCGCGAAGTAGCGCACCTGGCGCAGCGCCGCCGCGTGGAAGGTGCGCGCCTGCACGCCGGCCACGCCGAGCAGCGCGAGCCGGTGGCGTAGCTCCGCGGCGGCCCGGGCGGTGAAGGTGACCGCGAGCACATGCCGGGCCGAGATCTCGCCGGTCAACGCCCGGTGCGCGATCCGGGACGTCACGGCCCGGGTCTTGCCGGTGCCGGCGCCGGCCAGCACGCAGACCGGACCGGCCGGGGCGGTCACCGCGGAGCGTTGTTCCGGGTCGAGCCCGGCGAGCACGCGTTCGGACACGGAGTTAACCACCACAGCGGGGAATTGTCTCAGCTGCCAGCGACGTTGCAGCGGATAGCCTGTACCTGATCGGCGAGCAGCCGGGCATGACGTTGGAGGATCTCACCATGCTGACGATGTATTCCACCCCCTGGTGCGGATACTGCCACCGGCTGAAGTCGCAGCTCGACCGGGAGGGGATCGCCTACCAGGTGGTCGACATCGAGCAGGATCCGGCGGCCGCGGAGTTCGTGATGGGGGTCAACGGCGGCAACCAGGTCGTCCCCACGCTGCGCTTCGACGACGGCAGCGCGCTGACCAACCCGTCGATCAACCAGGTCAAGCAACACCTGGCAAGCATCGCCGCCTGACGCCGAAAAATGCCCCCCAGCTCTCGCTTGGGGGGCATTTTGGCGTTCGCCCCGCTTGCGCGAGGTCAATCGGCCGTACCGCAGAGGCGATGCGGCCCAGCAGCGTCCAGGTCAGTGGCGCTTGGCGAACCCGACGAACGCCTGCCAGGCGGCGGTCCCACGCCAACGTCGATGCTCCTGCGGAGTTTGCTGACGGCAGAAGTCAGATCAGCCCACGGGAAGAGCGCGGCAGCCGGCGGCCCCATGTTCGGAGTTGGCAGGGGATAGCGATCCGGATCGAAGAGCAGATTGACACCCCACGACCGGAGCGCCTGCACACTGGCGCGGAAGGCCGGATGGCGGGCGAGCGCCACGTTCGGTGTGGGGACCGCGATGATGGGCAGCGGCAAGCCGATGGCCTCGTTGAGCATGCCGAGTGCAAGCGTGTCGCTCGCACCCGACGCCATCTTGTTGATGGTGTTGAACGTCGCCGGAGCAATCACGTACGCATCGGGAAACGGCAGTGCATCCGGCTCGTTCGGCTGCTTGTAGTCGTAGCGGACCTGGTGGCCGGTAATGGCCGCAAGTGCGTCAAGATCCATGAACTTCACGGCGGACGGCGTGGCGATGACGCACACATGCCATCCGTCAGCTTGCACCTGAGTCACGAAGGCCAGCAGGTCGGCGGCGGGACGTCCGCCGCACGCCACGACGTAGAGCACGGGTTGACCAGCGATTGGCATACCACTCCATCACTCGACCGATGACCTGAGCCTCGTAGTCCACGCCCAGAAGCTGACGTATCGTCGTGCCATGGTTGCGGACCGGCGAGAATCCGGCACCGCGCTGGACCACATCGGAGTACGGGTCCGCCGTTGGCGGCTCAAGCGTAATCTCAGCCAGCGCGTGCTTGCGGATCTGGCCGGGCTGAGTCAGGGATACATCGCTCAGATCGAGGCCGGAACGGCCCCACTTGACAAGCGCAGTACGCAGCTTGCCTTGAGCAGGGCTCTGCAAGTCTCCTTGGCCGACCTGACCGGGCAGCCCTACGACCCGACGACGTTGGAACATGCAATCGCAGCACGACACCTTCCCGCGCTGCGGGCGGCGATCGCAGAGCTGGCGTTCGGTTCGACCGATGCTCCGAAGGACGACCCGTCAGATCTAGCCGCTGCCGTGCGCAAGGTCACCGAGCTACACAACGCCTGCCGTTACGATGATCTTGTTGCCGACCTCCCGAGCTTGCTTTTGGCTCTGGGCAACGAACGGGACGATCCGGCCTCGGTTCGTCGCCTGGTCTGGGTGACGTATGCCGCCACGTTCGCGGCGAAGTATCTCGGGCATGCCGATCTTGCGATGCTGGCTGCTCAACAGTGTCGGGCGGTCGCGGCGCTTCTCACAGACGAGCCAGAGTGGTTGGGAATGGCGGAGTTCGCCACCGTTCATACCCTGCCCGCCGAGTCAAGGGCGCTGCCGTTGCAGCGCGCCGTTCATGCGATCGATCTTCTGGAGATGGCCGCTGATCATCCGCGCGCCGGACAGGTACACGGCATGTTGCACCTGAGCGCGGCCATGCTTGCGGCGGTTGGCGGGGACACTCAGGCGAGCCGTACGCACCTTCGCGAGGCGCGTACCTCTGCTTTGCGGCTTGGTGAGGGCAACTTCGGTCAACTGTGGTTCGGGCCGACAAACGTCGAAATCTGGCGGTTGGGTGTGCTCGCCGAGCTTGGTGATGGCGGCGTCGTCGTGAACATGCCAAGACTGGATGTCTCCGCCATCGGTTCATCGAACCGCCGGGCAACCATGCATGCCGACCTCGGTAGATGCCTTGCCCAGACCCGCAAGCACGACGGGGAGGCTATGGCCGCCCTGCTACGCGCTGAAACTATCGCCCCTCAGCGGGTCCGTCTGTCGCCGTTGGTACGCGAGACCGTCGGCTCAATGCTTCGACGAGCGCGTCGTTCGGCCGGTGGGCGAGACCTGCAAGCTTTCGCCGCGCGGCTCGACACGGCGTGATTACAGCCTCTAATCATTCCTGCGCGGAGTGACCGTAGCGTCACGCCTGTTGAGCGTGGGCTACCAACGCCCGACATGCGGCACTACCGGTGGAGGCTCAGAAGCCCGGCGGGAGTGTTCGCCCCTGGGGCCGCCCCCTCACTTCCCCCGTGCTGGGGCGGCCCCTCTCAATCGCCTACCAGCGGAGGCCGTTGTGCGCACTTGTCCCTCATACCTCTGTCCGACAGTCGTTCTTCCGGTACTGCCGCAGCGTCAGCGCGGCACGCACCTGCCCGAATGGATGCGCCAACAACGGACCATGCCGCTCCCGGTGCAGTGGCCGGGTCGGGCCGGTCGGCTCACGCGCGGGCAGCAGTGGCGGGCGAACGGCGGCCGGCCGTGCTGAGGACGCAACTGGCCACGCCGGGTCGCGGCCCACAAGCGGACCGGCCCAGGGGCTCCGGCGGAACCATCCCGCACACCCCGGCCCGGCCCATGTGGTTCTGCCGAGTCGACGGGCAGCCCTGGCCCTGCGGGGAGGCCCGCCTGCTGCTGGTCGTGGAGTTCCGGGACAACGTCTCGGGCCTGACGATCTACCTCGCCGGCCTGATGTACGAGGCCATGCGCGACCTCTATCGGCTCAACCCGCACGACGGCCCGGATCCCAAGGAGTTGTTCGCCAGGTTCGTCGCCTGGGGCGCGGCTCGCCCGCCCGCTGCGGAGGGGGCGGAGTGACACCGCGCGTGCCGAAGGTGAGGGGACCTCCCTGGCCAGGCCGTCCGCGAGTCGCCCAACGTTCTGATCGCTTCACGGTAGGACAGACACGGACGCGGAGGCCGCACCCTCCGCACCCGCAAGAGCACGGAGGGTTCTCTCTCATGTCCCAGAGCAACCTGTACACGCTGCCGATCGACGGTGCGCCGTTCACGACCTACTGCGGCGGCAACCTCGGCGGTGACAACGAGACCTGCGCCGAGGTCGCCCCGATCCCGGGTGTCGCCGACGCCTTCGTGGTGCGCGACAACAAGCCGGGCGGCACCGGCGCGGAGCTGCGCCTGACCGGCTCCGAGCTGGACAACCTCGCGGTCGGCTGGGCCCGAGACCGCGGCCTGACCGGCTGACCTCACGCATACATGACACCGCCGGCCGCCCCTGGACCGCTGGGACTCGGGGCGGTCGGTCCCAACCGCACAAAGAGGGCACAGATGGCCGATTGGAAAGGGCACTGGCACGGCTTCGACCCATGGACCGGCTCGCGCGACGAGTTTGCCAAGGAAGGGCAACGCAGGCCGAGCCCCGACCCTCGTGACGAGCAGACGCGGACCTTCCTCGCCAACACCATGACGCCCGTGGAGACCGGGCACTGGCTCTTGCGCCGCGATCAGGCCGCCGCCGAGCGGACCTGGGCCGACGTCGCCGACACGGCGACCTGGATGAGGCAGGCCCGCGAGGCGAACCCGGCCGACACGTCCGGCGGCGCACTGCTCACGGTGGACGAGCTGATCGAGCGGAAATGCGCCAGCCTGGCACGCGGTGGCGACGTGGTCTGGGGCTACTACACCCCGGCCTTCAGCTACGTGTCCTTCGCGGTCGTCTGCTGTCCCAGCAGGTTCTTCCCCAACATTCCCTGCCCGTTGCCGCCACGCACTGACAGGAGGTAGCCGTGTCGCTCGGCCTCTTACTGCCCCCGGACGGGATCGCGGACCTGGTGGACCGCTGGCCCGACGAACCGCGCGTCTACCAGCGCCCGCCAACCGACCTGGATCTCACCGTCACACCCGAATGGCTCTATGAGTGGATCGACACCGGCTGCGTACCGGCCGACGAGATCGCCGCCATCAAGGCCCCTGCCCCGGCGCTCAACGCCCGGTCCTGGACCACCAACGGCCGGACCGACGCCGTACGGCTGCGCCGGCTCTACGAGCGGGGACACACCATCCGCCTCGGCAATCTCCAACGGGTGATGCCCTACATGGCGAACCTGACGAGGAGCATTCAGGAGGAGACCGGCTACTCCAACTACATCCACGCCTTCCTCACGCCCGGGCGGGAACAGGGACTCCGCCACCACTGGGACCAGCAGATGGCCGTCATCGTCCAGCTCGCCGGAGTCAAGCGCTGGGAGCTGTGGCCGCCGGTCGTGGAAGCCCCCATGCGGGAGCACCTTGAGTCCTTTCGCGTCTGGAAGGACAGCTACCTGGACGAATGGCGGGCCTCCGGCCCGGACAGGACCATCGACCTGAGGCCAGGACAGTCGATGCTCCTGCCGAGGGGCTGGGTACACAACCCGTTCAACGCGGCCGATCGCCCCAGCCTGCACCTGACCTTCGCCATCCGCGAGCGCACACCCTACTGGATCACCGAGAAGCTGACCGGCGGCGCGATCGAGGAACTGGCCTTCCGGCAGATCCTCCTACCTGGTGACATTCACGGGGACGCCCTGCCCGGCATCGTCGCGGACACCCGTGACGCCCTGGTGGCGTACCTCCAGGGTCTCGATCCTCGCCGGATGGCCGAGACGCTGCGCGACCTCGCTCGAACCGAACTGGAGTACACGACGTAGCTTCGTCTCCGGGGTACGCGGGAGCGGTCAGCGGCCGGGGTTTCTGGCAAGGGTGCTGACCTGGACGTTCCGGTCTTCCGGGGCCGGGCGCGGTGCCGGGACGCGGGGGCGCGTCGATGGGCCGGTCGGCGGGCTCAACTGGCGACCGCGCCAGAGGTAAACACCGGCGAGCAGGGTGGCCAGGCCGACCAACGCGAAGACCAACCGGTAGTCGAGCACGCCGACGACCAGGGCGCCCACGCCGATCGAGAGCGCCTGGGGGCACCTGACCACGGCCTCGGCGGCCGCGGCGACCCGGCCCAGCAACTGCGGCGGGGTCCGCCGCTGGACCAGCGTGTGCAGCCCGACCAGGGTCAGCGGCAGCGACACACCGGCCATCAGCACCGCGGCGAAGCCGAGCCACAGATTCGGGTACGCCAACGCCAGCGCCGCAGGGCCGAAGAACGCGACACCGACGGCCAGGGTGCCCAACTCGCCGACCCGACGGAGGACGGCGGCAGAGCACAGTCCGCCGACCAGTCCACCAATGCCCTGCACCGTGACGAGTACGCCGACGAACGCCGCGTCCCGGCCGAGCCCCCGGTCGACGTACGCAAAGATCAGCGACTCGGTGAAGCCCATCACCAGCGAGCCGAGTCCGTAGCCGACCAGCGCCCGGCGCAGCGCCCGTTCGCTGGCGAGGTGGCGGAGGCCGGCGACCAGTTCCGACGACCAGCGCCGGGCCCGGGTGGCACCGCCGACGGGGCGGACGTGGAGCCCGTCGGCCGCCGTCGAGGTGCCGACCACCTGGGAGTGCCGCCGGTCGGGCGACTCGGCCACCCGCAGCGTGCCGACCACGGCGGCGGCGACCACGAAGCCGGCCATCCCGACGGCGGCCAGCACCCAACCGCCGAGCACCGCGTAGAGCCCGGCACCGGCCAGCGGACCGATCAGCCGCAGTCCCTGGCGGACCGTTTGCAGCACCCCGTTCGCCTCACCGAGCAGGTCGGACGGCACCAGTTCCTGGATCAGCCGGCTGAGCACCGCGCCGACGGTGAGGTTCGACAGGCCGTAGAGCGCGGCCACCCCGTAGATGATCCACATGTCGCCCGCGTCCCGGACCGCGAAGAGCGGGGTGAGCAGCAGCGCCGTGGCGAGGTTGGTCGCCACGAAGAAGGGCCGCCGCGGGTACCGGTCGACGAACCAGCCGACCAGCGGCGCCAGCGTCCGCGGTGCGATGATCACGAAGATGGTGGCGCCGGCGAGGCCGTCCGATCCGGTCAGGTCCTTCACCCAGATGGCGAGCGCGAGCAACAGGATCGACTCGGCGGTCATGCTGGCCAGCAGTCCGCCGAACAGCAGGCGGAAGTCCGGGCGGCTCAGGACGGTGCGCATTGGTCCCTCCGGGGGTGGCGCGACTCGGGCGCGGCAGACAGCCGGTCCGGGGTCCGGCGACGCAGGTCGTGACGCCCCCGTCCGGTGTCGGGTCTGCGCATTTCTGATGACACGCCCCTCGCCGGTACCTCCGGCGCCGATCGCGACGTCCATACTGACCGTGAGGGGCGAGTTTCATACAGTTACCGTCGTATCCACGGCGGTCGACGGAAAAGAGGACACCCGTGCCTCCTGCCGCACCCAGCCCGATCCTGCGTCGCCGCCGGCTCGGCGTCGAACTGCGCCGGTTGCGCGAGGCCGCCGGCCTCACCGGGGACCAGGTCATCGACCACGTAGGCTGGGCCTCCGCATCCAAGTTGTCCCGGCTGGAGAACGGTCGCAGCCGACCGGACCCGCAGGACGTCCGGGACCTGCTCGACCTCTACCGCGCCAACGAGGCGCTGCGGGTGGAGCTGCTCGGCATCACGCACGAGGCCGGCGACATGCGCGGCTGGCTGAAAAGCTATCCGGCGATGACGCAGCAGCAGCGCAGCTTCGCCGAACTGGAGGCCGGCTGCGCCGAGATCTCCGAGTACAACCCGGTGCTGGTGCCGGGGCTGTTGCAGACCACCGGATACGCGCGGGTCCGGATCTCCTCGGCCCGGCAGGTCGACCAGGAGGCCGGCGACCCGGAGGTCGACGAGGACATCGAGACCGAGATCAAGGCCCGGCTGGCGAGGCAGTCGCTGCTCACCCGGGAGACCGACGCGCCGCGCTACACGGCCGTGCTGGAGGAGGCGGCGCTCGGCCACCGGGCCGGGCCACCCGAGGTGCTCCGGGAGCAGTTGGCGCAGTTGTGCGAGCTGGCCATGCTGCCAAACGTCACGCTGCATGTGCTGCCCCGGGACACCCCGGTCGGCCGGTGGTACCTGCCGCCGACCGCGTTCTCGCTCTACCGGTTCGCCGACCCTCTCGATCCGGAGACGCTGGCCATCGAAGGTGGCTTCACCGACGTCATGTCGACCGAGGCAATAGCCCTAAATCGCTATAAAGTGGTGTTCGAGTGGCTATGCGCGGCGGCGCACTCCGCAACGGACACCCTCTCCTGGCTGATGAAGTCGATGGGACGGCTGTCCGAGGCGGCGGCCCCGTCCACTGTGGCGATCGGCTCGGCAACGGCGCCGGCCCAGCGACGCGGATCCTCCGGGCGCCTGACGGAGCGGTGACCAACCGGAAACCACCGTCAGGACGCGCGACGCCACTCGTCCCATCGGTTCGGTTGAGCTCAGGAGCGCAACGATGAACGAGATCCGCAACACACCGTCCGTCCTCGCCCAACTCGCGCACGCCCCCTGGCGTACCAGCACGCGCAGCCAGACCTCCAACTGCGTCGAGGTCGCGCCGCTGCGTACCGGCCCGGCCGCGGTGGCGCTACGCGACAGCAAGGACCGGGGCGGCCCGGTGCTGCTGTTCAACCGGGCCGGCTGGCTGGGCTTCATCTCCGGCGCTAAGAACGGGCAGTTCGACCTGAACTAGAGCCGGACGCCTCGCGGGGCCGCCGGCACCTGTGCCGGCGGCCCCGTCGTCGTCCATTCCCGACGACCCTGCTGACCAGGGGTCGGATGATCGGTCGGGCCTGCACATCAATGGGCGAGTTTCACTTGCTGGGAAACCGGCCGGGCGTACGATGGCGGCGTAGTGACGTGGAACTTCCACCGTTCCACCCGTCGCGGCACATCCGGAGACCCACATGCGGTTCCTGATCGTTCGCACCGACATCCGCACCGCCGCCGACACCGACATCACGGCCGCCTGGGCCTGCGGTCATCGGCTGCGGGACGAGACCACCCGGCCCGAGCCGCGCCGCCAGGTCGTCCACGCCGAGGACCGCGACGCCGCGCTACTGCTCGCCCGGGCGCTCGCCACGGTCGGCGCCGTACGCTCCGGCAAGCAGCGGGTCAAGGTGCTGCCGCTCGACGACCCGGGGTACGGACAGGCCCATTCGGAGGGGCCCGACACCTGACCCACCCGACGTCCGTCGTGGTCGACCGGCTCCCCCGCCGTGTTCCTACCCAGCCGACCACGACGGCCCGTGTCCCCGGCCCGTGGCCGCCGCGGCAACGACGGTCACGGGTCGGGGCCGCACCCGTTCAGCAGTGACCGTCGAACCAACGGTGGATCAGGAACATCGCGATCGACGACGGCGGGGGCAGCAACAGCCGGGCACCACCTACGTCGACCGGCCGACCGGCCAGCGCCGCGCCGATCTCCTGCCGGGTGAACCAGCGGGCCTGGGCGATCTCGACGGGGTCGACCCGCAGCGGGTGCTCCGGGTCGGCGGTGGCCAGGAAACCGAGCATCAGCGAGCCGGGAAACGGCCACGCCTGGCTGCCCGCGTACGTGGCCTCGGCCACCGGGACACCGACCTCCTCGCGTACCTCCCGCAGCACCGCGGCCTCGGCCGACTCCCCCGGCTCCACGTACCCGGCGAGGCAGGAGAACCGGCGCTGTCCCTCGGCGCTGGGCCAGGTGGCGTTGTTGCCCAGCAGGCACCGCCCGTCGACGCCGTCGACCCCGTCGTGCACGAGCACGATCATCGCCGGGTCGGTACGCGGCCACACCCGCTCACCCCGGGCGTCCACCCGGGACCAGCCGGCCTCGTCCGCCCGGGTCGGCTCGCCGGTGATCGGGTGGTAGAGGTGGCGCAGGTGCCAGTTGGTCAGGGCCAGCGCCGTGGTGAACAGTCCCGCGTCCCGGTCGTTGAGCAGGTGCCCGACCTGGCGCAGATGAGCCGCGCGGGTGTCCGGCACGGCCGCCAGCACGGTGTGCACGCAGAAGACCGGCACGCCGTCCGGTTCGACGCCGAGGAACATCGCCCCGGCGGCGAGCGCCGGCGGCAGGTCGTCCGCATCCGCCAGGACCAGCGCCGGCACTGCGGTGTCGGTACGCACCAACGCCCGCCCCCCGGCCTCCACGTCGAGCACCAGCACCCGCGCCCCGGCCCACGCCTGCGCCAACCACTCCGGATCGGTACGCCGGTGCGCCGCCCGGTCCAGCGTGGAGCGGGCCAGCGGCGGGGCGGCCTCGCCACGCGCGCCGACCGGCTGCCCCCAGCCATCCGGCCAGCCGGATCGAGGCCCGCTCATGCCGACACTCCGCTACGCTCCGTGCCGCCATGAGGCACCACCGCACCGCATCGATGATTCGCTCGCTGACGCTCGCTCATGTCAGCACCCGGACGGTCTCGACCGGGGTCAGCGTGGCCAGCGATGGCGCGATCCGCTCGGCGTCGCCGAGCACGACGGTGACCGCCCGCGCCGGGGCGAGGTACCGGGCCGCCGCCTCGGCGACATCGTCGACGGTCGCCTTCGCCAGCCGGGCCGCGTGCTCGGGCAGGAAGTCCAGCCGCAGCCCGTTGCCCGCGTACGCGCTGACGAACGACGCCAGCCCCGCCTGGGTGGAGATGCCGAGCTGGAGCGTGCCGAGGGCGTACTGCCGGGCCTGTTCCAGCTCCTCGGGCGCCGGCGGCACGGTGGCGAGCCGGCCCAGTTCGTAGCTGGTCTCCAGCAGGGCCGGCGCGGTCACCTCGGTGGCCACCTCGGCGGCGGCCACCAGCAGCGAGCCGGCCACCGAGTGCTCGACCAGCGAGTGCGGCCCGTACGTGTAGCCCTTGTCCTCACGGATGTTCTCCACCCAGCGGGAGGAGAAGTAGCCGCCGAAGATGAGGTTGGCCAGTTGCAGCGGGGCGTGGTCGGGATGGGTACGCGGCACCGCCGGCAACGCCACCCGCAGCGACGACTGCACCGACCCGGGCCGGTCGACCAGCAGCAGCGGGCCCGGCTCCAGCGGAGGGGCGGGCGGCAGATCGGCGCCGTGCCCGTCGCCGCCCCAGCCGCCGAGGGCCTTCTCGGCCGCGTCCAACGCCCGCTCCGGACGCACGTCACCGACCAGCACGAGCACCGCGCCCGCCGGATGCACCCGTTGGGCGTGCAGCGTACGCAGCGCGGCCGGCCGGACCGCCCGGACCTGCTCCGGGTCCGGTGTCTGCACCGCGTACGGGTGCTTGCCGTAGATCCGCTTGAGCAGTGCGGTACGAGCCAGGTGCGCCGGCTGGCTCTGGGCCACCTGGATCCCGTCGACCAGCCGGTCCCGCTCGACCCCCACCCACTCGGCCGGGTAACTGGCGCCGGTGAGCACCTCGGCGAGGATCTCCAGCATCCGGTCCAGCCCGGTGGCCAGGCCGGTGCCGGAGAGCATCAGCCGGTCCGGGTCGAGCCCGGCGGAAAGCCCACCACCGATCCGCTGCAACTCGGCGGCGATCTGCACGCTGGTCATCGTCTCCGTGCCGGAGAGCATGGTCTGCGCGAGCAGGTGCCCGCGGGCCAGGTGGGCCCGGCCGAAGGGCATCCAGAGCCGCAGCTCCACCAGCGGGACCGCCGGGCGGCGTACCGCGATCACGGTGAGGCCGTTGCCGAGCGTGCGCTCGGCCTGGCTCGGCAGCTTGAGCCGGCGGGTCGGGCCGAGCGGCGGCAGCGGCACCACGGCTGCACTCACCGGACACCTCCGGGAATTACCTCGACGGACGCGCGGCGCTCGGGCCGCAGGGTGGCGGCGGCGGCGCGGACCTGCTCGTCGGTGACCTCGCCGACCAGCCGGGACAGTTCGTTCAGCAGGCCCGGCTCGCCGCGTTGCTGTTCCAGCACCGCCATCCGCAGCGCGCGGCCGAGCACCGCGTCGGTGTCGCGCAGCAGGTGGGTGGCCATCCGGGCCTGGGTGCGGGCCAGCTCGCCGTCGGCGAGCCCGTCGGTGGCGAGCCGGTCCAGTTCCTCGTCGACGGTGCGCAGCACCTTGTCGACGTCGCCACCGGGTGGCAGGTGCGACTGGAGCAGCAGGGCCGTGGGATCGCGTACGTCGAACGGGTCCCCCATGAACCCCAGGTAGCCACCCACGCTGGTCACCGCCCGGTCCCGGTGCACCAGCCGCTCGACCAGCCGGGACGCGTCGCCGTCGGTGAGCACCTCGGCCAGCACCACGTACGGCAGGTAGGCGGCGAAGTCGCCGACCGGGTCGGGCACCCGCCACCCGGACGCCACCGCCGGCAGCGGGGCCAGTTTGTCGGTGTACGCGGTGCGCCGCTCCGCGGTCAGCGCCGGCTCGGCGAAGTCCGGCCGGTCGGGCGCCGGCCGGGCCGGCACGTCGCCGAAGTGCCGCTCGATCAGCGCGACCGCCTCGGTGGTGTCGATGTCGCCGCTGACCGCGAGCACCGCGTTGCCGCTGGCGTAGTAGCGCCGGAAGAAGTCGGCGGCGTCGGCGACGGTGGCCGACTCCAGGTCGTCGAAGGAGCCGTAGCCGTCGTGCGCGTTGGGGAAGGTGTCGAACATCACCGGCGGCAGGGTCAGCCAGGGGAACCCGCCGTACGGCCGGTTCAGCACGTTGACCCGGATCTCCTCCTTGACCACGTCGACCTGGTTGCGCAGGTTCTCCTCGGTCAGCCGGGGGCCGCGCATCCGGTCCGCCTCAAGAAACAGCGCCCGCTCCAAGGCGTTGCTCGGCAACGTCTCGAAGTAGTCGGTGTAGTCCAGGTGGGTGGAACCGTTGAAGGTGCCGCCCGCCCCCTGTACGTGCCGGAAGTGCGCGAGCTTCTCCAGGTTCTCCGAGCCCTGGAACATCAGGTGCTCGAAGAGGTGGGCGAAGCCGGTGCGCCCCTCGGGTTCGGAACGTATTCCGACGTCGTAGACCACCGCCACCCCGATGACCGGGGCACTGCGGTCGGGGGTGAGGACCACCCGCAGGCCGTTGTCGAGGGTGAACCGCTCGACCGGATACCTCGTCGCTGGGATTCTCGCTCTGCGCGTCGGCACGGATCCGACCCTAACGTCTCGGCGCGTCCGGGACGGCCACCTGCCGGCAGCCGGCCGACCGGGATCAACTTCCCGTCATCTGGATGGGCCTTGACAGCACCCGCCGATTCACCCCAGCATTCCTACCAACTAAGTTGGAATACTGCGGATTGGACGGACGATGAGACGGTCTCCCGGGCACCGGCAGCTCCGCCTGGCCGCGGTCACCGCCGCCGGATAGCGGCGCGGACCGGTCAACGACGTGTACGTCTCCGCACGCAGCGACTACGCGCTCCGGGCCATGCTCACCGTCGCCGCGCACCGGGGCGACGGTGAGCTGGTCAAGGCGGCGGCGCTGGCCGAACGCCAGCAGATCCCGCTCAGCTTCCTACAGGGAATCCTGGTCGACCTCCGCCGCGCCGACCTGCTGGTCAGCCATCGGGGCACCGAAGGCGGGTACGCGCTCGCCCGGCGGGCCGACGCGATCAGCGTCGGCGACATCCTCCGCGCCGTCGGTGGCTCCCTGACCACCGTACGGGGCCTACCGGTCGAGCTGGCCGCCTATCACGGCGCGGCCTCCGGGCTCCGCGACGTCTGGCTCGCCGTGCACGGCGCGATCGCGCTGGTGGTCGACCGTACGAGCCTCGCCGACCTGCTGCCCGTCGACGGCCGCCCGAGCAACGCCGGCGCATCCGGGCCGCGCTGACCCGGTGCTGGCAGATGGTGTGGGTACGCCCCTGGTCAGCCGACCGCGCTGTCCGACCGCTCGGCCGGGGCCGGCGGCCCGTGCAGTTCCACCAGGCTGGACGGGGCGGACCCACCCGGTGTGACGGGCCAGGTGGTGAACGCCGCCGCCATCGCGAGCAGCAGCCCGACGGCCGCCACCGCGACCACCAGGAGCAGCTCGCGCATCGCCGCGGAACCCACCATGGCCGTTCCTCCCCGCACCGAGCCGATCCCCCCGGCTCATCCCCCTGGCCCAGCCTTCCCCAGCCGGGCGGTGGCGACAGTCGCCCACCCGACCCTTAGACGGCTGATTACCGACTCAGGGTTCCGTCGCCCGGTGTCCATGTGCGGACGGCCGAGCCACCGCCGGTCGAACGTGCACCAGCGGTGGCCCGGCCGTCGCGGGCGATCCGTGAAGATCAGAGCGGGCGGATGTTCTCCGCCTGCGGGCCCTTCTGGCCCTGGACGACCTCGAACTCCACCCGCTGGTTCTCGTCCAGGCTGCGGTAGCCGGAGGACTGGATCGCCGAGAAGTGGGCGAAGACGTCGGCGCCGCCGCCGTCCGGGGTGATGAAGCCGAAGCCCTTGTCAGCGTTGAACCACTTGACGGTGCCAATAGCCATGCTTGTTTCGTCTCCTTGACGGAACGTCGGCCCCGTACCTGTTACGGGACCGAAAGAGGAATGTTCCGGGCGAACGTGCTCGGAACGCCTGTCGCTTCTGGTCGCCCCGCCCGGAGAAGTCCGGACATAACAAAGAGCGCCTGGGGCCACAATCCGCCAGGCGCAAACAGAGCTGGTAACCAAAACTGCAACGCGGGCACCATACCACGGATCCGGCAAAGCGCCAGCCACTACGGCAGCTCCGGAACCGAGGTGAGCAACCTGGTCAACCCATCGACGTCGAGCAGGTCCGCCGGACGGACGGTCACCCCGTCCCGCACGTAGTGGAAGGCCGCGCCGACCCGGTCGACCGGCACGCCGGCCAGCTCCGCCCAGGCCAGCCGGTAGACCGCCAACTGCACCGCGGCCACCTCGGCCGCCGCGCCGGACGGGCGGGCGCCGGTCTTCCAGTCGACCACGTCGAAGCGGTCACCGGGGCGCCGGAACACGGCATCCATCCGGCCACGTACCACCACGCCGCCGATCAGCGTGGCGAACGGCACCTCCACCTCGACCGGCGTCCGGTCCGCCCACTCGCTGGCCAGGAAGCGCTGCTGAAGCTCGACCAACGCCTCGTCCGGCGCGGCGTCGGCGTCGGCCGCACCGGGCAGCTCGTCGGTGTCGAGCAGCCGGTCCGCCCCGAACCGCTGCTCCAGCCAGGCGTGGAACGCGGTGCCCCGGCGGGCGTACGGGTTGGGCTCGGACGGCAACGGACGGCGCAGTGCCCGGGCCAGCGCCGCCGGGTCCCGGCGCAACGCGACCAACTGCGTCACCGACAGGTGCTCGGGCAGCGCCACGTCGATCGGACCGGACAGCCGGCTCAGCTCCGCCCGCTCGGCCAGCAACAGGTCGGCCTCCCGCCGCCACCGGGCCACCTCCGGGTCCGACGCCGCCGGGTCGTCTTCCCCGGCGGCCTCGCCGCCGTCGGTGAGGAAGCGACGCACCAGCGCTGCCGCCTCGGTCAACGTCGGACGGCGTACGCCGAGCGGGTCCGCCGGCCACTCGGCCCGCAACACCACCTCGGTGGTCGGATTCACCGCATCCGGCGTTGGTTCCGGCGCCCACTCGTCGACCAGGTGACCGTCCCCGGCGTCCAGGCACGCGTCCTGCACCTCGCGCAGCAGTGCCGACGGCCCGCGCGGTCGCTTGGTGCCCTCCCCCCACCAGTGGCCGGAGCAGAGCAGCAGACGGCGCGGACGGGTCACCGCCACGTACGCCAGCCGCCGTTCCTCCCGCTCGTCGTGGGCCCGCCAGTCGTCGGTGAAGTCCGCCACCGCCCGGGCCACGCCACGCTGGTCGTCGGCCTCGGCCAGGGCCAGCTCGGGCAGCCCGTCGGCGTCGCCCCGCAGCGGGAACGGCAGCACGCCCAGCCCGCCGAGCCAGTGGTCGGAGTTTCGCACCGGCCCCGGCCACACCCCCCGGCTCAGCCCGGCCACCGCGACCACGTCCCACTCCAGTCCCTTGGCGGCGTGCGCGGTGAGGATCTGCACCGCGCCCTCGACCACCTCCACCTCGCCCGGGGCGAGGCCACGCTCCTCGTCCTCGGCGGCGGCGAGGTAGGCCAGGAAACCGGCGAGCGTGGCACCGGGGGTCTCCCCGCTGAACCGGGCGGCCACGTCGCCCAGCGCGTCCAGGTGGCCCCGGGCCAGGCCGGCGTCGCCGGCACCGTCCCGGCCGGCCCGCACCGCCACCTCCACGTCCAGGCCGGTGGTCCGTTCGACATCCGCGATCAGTTCCGGCAACGACTGGTCCAGTCGGTACCGGAGCAGGCCCAGCTCCCGGGCGTACGCGCGCAGTCGCGCGTAACCCTCGGCCGAGTACGCCTGGGCGGGGCCGAGGTCGGCCAGCGCCTCGACCAGGGTCGCCTCGTCGAGCCGGTCCGGGGTGATCTCCGGGGTGCCGTCGTCGGCGAGCTGGCGGCGGGCCGCCGCGATGGCCCTGGCCCGGCGGTGCAGGGCGACCAGGTCCCGCGGCCCGATCCGCCACCGGGCGCCGGTCAGCAGCCGCAGCAGCGCCGCACCGTCGGTCGGGTCGGCCAGCACCCGCAGCGTGCACACCACGTCGCGGACCTCCGGAGTGTCCAGCAGGCCGCCCAGCCCCACCACCTCGACCGGCAGCCCACGCTCGCGCAACGAGGCGGCGATCGCCGGGATCTGACTGCGCAGCCGGACCAGCACCGCCGTGGTCGGGCGCAGCGTGACCGGGATCTGCTCGGGCAGCGCACCGCGCATCCCGGCCGCGCCCTGCCAGGCGGCCAGCACGCTGTCGGCGATCCAATCGGCCTCGTCGGCGTACGTCGGCAGCAGCGCGCAGTGCACGGTGCCGGCGGCGGCACCGCGCGGGCTGCGGTGCGGGATGGGCTCGCGGACGCTAAGCGCGGCGTGCAGCTCGGGCACCCGGGCACCAGCCGCCCGCAACGGGGTGGCCAGCGCGTTCGCGACGGCGAGGATCTCCGGCCGGTTGCGCCAGCTGGTGGTCAGCCCCAGCACCCGCGCCGGTTCGCCGTCGGTGCGGGCGAACTCGGTCGGGAAGCGGTCCAGGGTGCCGGCGCTGGCACCCCGCCAGCCGTAGATGGACTGGCAGGGGTCGCCCACGGCGGTAACCGGATGCCCGCCGCCGAACAGCGCGCCGAGCAGCACCACCTGGGCGTGGCTGGTGTCCTGGTACTCGTCGAGGAGCACCACCCGGTAACGGTTCCGCTCGATCTCGCCGACGCCCGGATGGTCCCGGGCCACCCGGGCGGCCCGGGCGAGCTGATCGGCGAAGTCCATCGCCTCGAAGTCGTCCTTCCGGCGGGCGTACGCGCGCACCAGCGGCAGCAGCTTCAACCGGGTCTGCTGGAACGCAAGGGCCTTGCGCACGTCGGCGTAGATCCGTCCCGGGCGGGACTGCACGTCGGCGAAGAACCGGCCGGTCCACACGGCCAGCTCGTCCGGGTCGACGAGGTGTTCGTCCAGCTCGCCGGCGAGCGCCAGCACCGCGTCGGTGACGGTGCTCGGCATCCGGTCCACCTCGGACATGTCCCCGTCGTAGTTGCGCACGATCAGGTCGACCAGCTGCCAGCGGGACGCCTCGGTGAGCAGCCGGGTGGAGGGTTCGTAGCCGGCGCGCAGGCCGTGCTCGGTGACGATCCGCCCGGCGTACGAGTGGTAGGTGGCCACGGTGGGCTCGCCGGCCAGCGGGTCGTCGAGCGGGTCGCGCCCGCGCCGGCCGAGTCGACGGACCAGCTGGTCGAGCCGGGTACGCACCCGGTGGGCCAGCTCACCGGCCGCCTTACGGGTGAAGGTCAGGCCGAGCACCTGCTCCGGCCGGACGTACGAGTTGGCCACCAGCCAGACCACCCGGGCGGCCATCGTCTCGGTCTTGCCCGAGCCCGCGCCCGCCACCACCAGCAGCGGATCCACCGGCGCGGCGATGATCGCCGCCTGCTCCCGGGTGGGCGCCGGCAGGCGCAGCAACCTCGCCAGCTCCACCGGGGTGTACCGGGGACCGGCGTCGGCCGCCCGGGGCGCCGGTGCGGCGGGGTTGAACAGGGCCGGCTGGGTCACTGTTCCTTCTTCGTTGGCGACTGCGGGGCTCGCAAGCTCACTCCTCGCGCCGCACCGCGCACGCTCACTCCTCGCGCTCCGGGCGACGGACGGTCGGTGGCTCGACCACCTGCCGCCCCTGCCCGGACACCGGGCAACTGGTGCGCACCGGGCACACCCGGCACTTGGAGTTGGCGACCGCGGCGAAGGTGGCAGCCGCCATCGTATCGGCGGTGCGGCGGACCAGCGCGGTGGCCCAACCGGCCTCGGGCCCGTCGGTGGCCGGTGGCTGGGCCTGCTCCCGCGCGTCCTTCGCCCCGGTACCGAGCTGCACCAGGGCCGCCCCGCCGGGCTCGTCGCCGAACTCGGCGAAGGCCCCCGCCTCCACCGCCGCCTGGTACGCGCCCAGCTGCGGATGCTCCGCCACCTCGCGCTCGGTGACGGCGGTCGACTTGCCGGTCTTCAGGTCCACCACCACCAGCCGGCCGTCGGCGTCCACTTCCAGCCGGTCCACCCGGCCGGCCAGCTCGACCGGCCGGCGCGGGTCGTCGAGGCGTACCGCGAACTCGTGCTCGATGGCGAGCAGGCGGCGCGGGTTGGCGGCCAGCCAGCGCAGCAGCTTGTCGACCATCCCCTCGGCGCGGGTCCGCTCCGGTCCGACCATCCAGCGGGCGGCCAGCTCGATCGCGTCGAACCGGGCGGCCACGTAGTCCAGTAGCGCGCCCCGATCGGTGCTGGCGTCCTCGGCGAGCATCGCCGCCGCGTGCACCAGGTTGCCGACGCCCTGCGCCGCGCTGGCCGGCGCACTGCCGCCGTGCCGTTCCAGCAGCCAGCGCAGGCTGCACCGGAGCGCGCTCTCCATGGCCGACGGGGTGACCCGGACCGGCTCGCCCTCGTCCACCAACGGCCGGTCGTCCGACAGCGGCCGCAGGCCCCACCAGTCGTCGGGATGCGCGCCGGAAACGCCGGCGGCGGCCAGCCGGGCCAGCTCCGCCGCCGCCACGCGCCGCCGGGCGGGCGACGCCGCCGGGTCGGCCACCGCGGTACGCAGCTCCGCCACCAGCGCGGGCAGGGTGAGCGCCCGCGGCGGCCGGCTCACCGGCAGCGTGCGCGGCCGGACGGGTTCGGGGTCGGGCTCGCTCACCCGGTCAGCCGCGCCCGCTGGGCCGGACCCACCGCGCGGGGTGCCGTCCGCCGGCCCGTCGTCCGGCACTGGCCGCTCCGCCGGCCCAGGTTTCGGGTCCGGCGGTCCGCCGGACCCGTCATCCGGCCCTGGCTCGTCGCCGGTCGGGTCGGTGGGGCCGAGTTCGTAGAGGAAGCGGCTGGGCTGCTCCTCATGGTCGTCGCCGCCCACCGCTGCGGAGGCGACCGCGCTGACCAGCAGTCGCCGCCGGGCCCGGGTCACCGCGACGTGGAACAGCCGCCGCTCCTCGTCCAGCAGGGCGGAGGTCTGCCCGACCAGGGTGGCCACCCCGCCGGCACCGTCCGCCCGGCCGGCGAGCACGTCGACCAGGCGTTCCGAACCGAGCAGGCTGCCGCGCAGCCGCAGGTCCGGCCAGACGCCCTCCTGCACCCCGGCCACCGCGACCAGGTCCCATTCCAGGCCCTTGGCGGCATGCGCGGTGAGCAGCCGGACGGCGTCTCCGCGGTCGGCGGTCGGGGCGAGGGTGTCGGCGGGCAGTTCCTGGCCGAGCACATGGTCGAGGAAGACCTCGGTACGCGCGCCGGGTAGCCGGTCGGTGAACCGGGCGGCGGCGTCGAAGAGGACCAGCACCGCGTCCAGGTCGCGGTCGGCCGCCTCGGCCCGGCGGCGCCGGGCGAGATCGCCCTCGCCGGCCACGGCCGGGCCACGGGTCAACGCGGCGGACCACAACTCGGCCAGACCGCTGGCCCGCCAGACCGCCCAGAGGACGTCCTCCACAGTGGCACCGGCACGATCGGCCGCCTCCCGGGCCACGGCCAGCAGCCCGGCCACCGTCTGCGCCGGCTCCGCCCAGCGCCGTTCGACACCGGCCAGCTCAGCCGGATCGCGCAGCGCCTCGACGATCAGCTCGCCGGACGGCCGGCGGTCGCCGCCGGCCAGGGCGATGGCCCGCAGGCCCTGCCGCAGCCGCCGCTCGGCCAGCGGGTCGGCACCGCCGAGTGGCGAGTGCAGCAGCGCGACCGCCGCCTCCTCGTCGAGCCGCGCCGGCTCCAGCGCACAGCGCAACAGGAGCAGCAGCGGCGCTACCGCCGGTTGCAGGTGCAGCGGCAGGTCCTCGCCGTGCACCACGGTCGGCACACCCGCCGCGTGCAGCGCCCGGCGCAGCCCGGGCAACTGCCGGCCGGTGGAGCGGACCAGCACCGCCATCCGCGCCCAGGGCATCCCGCCGAGCAGGTGCGCCTCGCGCAGGGCGTGCGCCAGCCAGGCCGCCTCGCTGGTGGCCGAGCGGAACGTGCGTACCTCCACTGCGCCCGTAGGCGCACCGGACAGCGGACGCAACCGGCGGTGCGCCGCCGGGCCGCGCAGCCGACGGGCCAGCCGGGCGAAAGCCGCCAGCAGTCGCTCGCCGGACCGGTAGCTGGTGGTCAGCAGCATCTGCGCGGCGGGCGCGCCGGAGGCGGTGCGGAACCGGTGCGGG
>NZ_JBFBAO010000022.1:0-33363 GCF_040682255.1 Micromonospora sp. NPDC051296
AAGACCAGCGGCGCGCCCGACGTGGCCCTCGTCGTCAACGACGGCCCCGACGCCGGGGTCGCCGGGGTCTTCACCAGCAACCGGGTCAAGGCGGCACCGGTGCTCTGGACCCAGCAGGTCGTCCACGGCGGCGTGGTCCGGGCCGTGGTGCTCAACTCCGGCGGGGCGAACGCCTGCACCGGCCCGGCCGGCTTCCAGGACACCCACGCCACCGCCGAGCACGCCGCCGCCACGCTGGCCTCGACCGACCCGCACCAGGGCGGCGCGGGCGAGGTGGCGATCTGCTCCACCGGCCTGATCGGCGAGCGGCTGCCGATGCCCGAGTTGCTCTCCGGCGTGGACGCCGCCGTGCGCGCCCTCTCGCCGGACGGTGGGGCATCCGCCGCCGAGGCGATCATGACCACGGACACCCGGCCGAAGAGCACCGTGGCGCACGGCGACGGCTGGACCGTCGGCGGCATGGCCAAGGGCGCCGGCATGCTCGCCCCGGCCATGGCCACCATGCTCTGCGTGCTCACCACCGACGCGGTGGCCGGCCCGGAGACGCTCGACGCCGCGTTGCGGGCCGCCACCCGGGTCACCTTCGACCGGGTCGACTCCGACGGCTGCATGTCGACCAACGACACCGTGCTGCTGCTGGCCAGCGGTGCCTCGGGCATCGCGCCGAGCGAGGCCGAACTGGCCGAGGCGGTCACCGCCGCCTGCCACGACCTGGCCCAGCAGTTGATCGCCGACGCCGAGGGCGCCACCAAGCAGATCACCATCGAGGTGGTCGGCGCGGCCGGGGAGGACGACGCGGTCGAGGTGGGCCGGGCGGTGGCCCGCAACAACCTGGTGAAGACCGCGCTGTTCGGCAACGACCCGAACTGGGGGCGGATCCTGGCCGCCGTCGGCACCACCGCCGCCGCGTTCGAGCCGGACGAGGTCGACGTGGCCGTCAACGGCATCTGGGTCTGCCGGTCCGGTGCCGCCGCCGAGGACCGGTCGAAGGTCGACCTGACCGGCCGGGACGTCACCATCCGGATCGACCTGCACGCCGGCGCCGCCGAGGCGACGGTGTGGACCAACGACCTGTCCCACGCGTACGTGCACGAGAACTCGGCCTACTCGACATGAGCCTGACCTCGGATCTCACCCGCGCCCAGGGCAAGGCCGCCACGCTGATCGAGGCGCTGCCCTGGCTGGCCCGCTTCTCTGGTGCCACCGTGGTGGTCAAGTACGGCGGCAACGCCATGGTCGACCCCGAGCTGCAACGGGCCTTCGCCGCCGACATGGTGTTCCTGCGCTACGTCGGGCTCAAGCCGGTCGTGGTGCACGGCGGCGGCCCGCAGATCTCGGCCATGCTCGGCCGGCTCGGCATCGACAGCGAGTTCCGGGGCGGCCTGCGGGTGACCACCCCGGAAGCGATGGACGTGGTCCGGATGGTGCTGGTCGGTCAGGTCGGCCGGGAACTCGTCGGCCTGATCAACGCCCACGGACCGTTCGCGGTCGGTCTCTCCGGCGAGGACGCCGGACTGTTCACCGCCGTGCGGCGGCCCGCGTACGTCGACGGCAAGCCGGTCGACATCGGGCAGGTCGGCGACGTCGAGTCGGTGGACGTCTCGGCGGTGACCGACCTGATCGCGGCCGGCCGGATCCCGGTGATCTCCACCGTGGCGCCGGACGTCGACGGAGTGCTGCACAACCTCAACGCCGACACCGCCGCCGCCGCGCTCGCGGTCGCCCTGGGGGCGCGCAAGCTGGTCGTGCTCACCGACGTGCCCGGCCTGTACGCCGACTGGCCGGACACCAGCAGCCTGGTCAGCGAGATCACCACGGATGACCTGGCGAAGCTGTTGCCGTCGCTGGAGTCGGGCATGGTGCCGAAGATGGAGGCCTGCCTGCGGGCCGTCAGTGGGGGAGTGCCCGCCGCGCACGTCGTCGACGGCCGGGTCGCCCACTCCACGCTGCTGGAAGTGTTCACCTCGGAAGGCTTCGGAACCATGGTCGTGAGCGCGAGGAGTGAGCTTGCGAGCCCCGCAGTCGCGAACAAGGAAGGCTCGGTGAGCGCGAGGAATGAGCTTGCGAGCCCCGCAGTCGCGAACAAGGAAGGCTCAGTCCCGTCATGAGCGAGTTGGTGCGGCGCTGGCGGCAGTCGATGATGGACAACTACGGCACGCCGCCGCTGGCCCTGGTCTCCGGTGACGGTGCCGTCGTGGTCGACGAGGCCGGCCGGGAGTACGTCGACCTGCTCGGCGGCATCGCGGTCAACGCCCTCGGCCACGCCCACCCGGCCGTGGTGGCCGCCGTGTCGAAGCAGGTCGCGACCCTCGGGCACGTGTCCAACCTGTACGTCGCCGAGCCGCCGGTGGCCCTCGCCGAGCTGCTGCTGGCCCTCGCGGGCTGGCCGGGGCGGGTCTTCTTCGCCAACTCGGGCGCGGAGGCCAACGAGGCGGCGTTCAAACTGTCCCGGCGCACCGGGCGCACCCACGTGGTCGCCGCCACCGGCGGCTTCCACGGCCGCACCATGGGTGCGCTCGCGTTGACCGGCCAGCCGACCAAGGCCGACCCGTTCCGCCCGCTGCCGGGCGAGGTCAGCCACGTCCCGTACGGCGACGTGGCCGCCCTGGAAGCGGCGGTCACCGAGGCCACCGCCATGGTGATCCTGGAACCCATCCAGGGCGAGAACGGCGTGGTCGTCCCGCCGGCCGGCTACCTTGCCGCGGCCCGGCGGATCACCACCCGGCACGGCGCGCTGCTCGTGCTCGACGAGGTGCAGACCGGCATCGGCCGCACCGGGCACTGGTTCGCCCACCAGGCCGACGGGATCGAACCGGACGTGGTGACCCTGGCCAAGGGCCTCGGCGGCGGGCTGCCCATCGGTGCCACCCTCGCCTTCGGCCCGGCCGCCGACCTGCTCGGTCCCGGCTCGCACGGCAGCACCTTCGGCGGCAACCCGGTCAGCTGCGCCGCCGCCCTCGCGGTGATCTCCACCATCGCCCACGAGGGGCTGCTCGACCACGTCAAGCGGGTCGGCGAGCGGCTGCGCCGGGGGATCGAGGCGCTCGGTCACCCGCTGGTCGACGGCGTCCGGGGTGCCGGGCTGCTGCTCGGCGTGACGCTGACCGCACCGGTGGCGTCCGCCGCCGCCGAGGCGCTGCGCGCGGCCGGCTTCCTGGTCAACCCGATCCAACCGGACGTGCTCCGGCTGGCCCCACCGCTGATCCTCACCGCCCACCAGGCCGACGCCTTCCTGACCGCCCTTCCCACCGCACTCTCGGCCGCCGCATCGGCAGCCGGCGCAGATCTTGGTACGGAAGAGCCCCCGCAGGGGCAGCTCGACACCAAGATCCCGACCGCCGCGGCGCCGAGCGGCCCGACGACCACGGAGGTCAGCGCGTGACCCGGCACTTCCTGCGCGACGACGACCTGTCGCCCGCCGAACAGGCCGCCGTGCTCGACCTGGCCGCCCGGATGAAGGCCGACCGGTTCGGGTACGCCTCACTGGCCGGGCCCCGCTCGGTGGCCGTGCTGTTCGACAAGCAGAGCCTGCGTACCCGGATCTCCTTCGACGCCGGCATCGCCGAACTCGGCGGCCACCCCCTCGTGGTGGACACCCAGGTCACCCACTTCGGTCGGGGCGAGACCCTCGGCGACGCCGGTCGGGTGCTGTCCCGCTACGTGGCGGCGATCGTGCTGCGTACCCACGGCGACGACCGGATCGCCGAGGTGGCCGGCGGGGCCACCGTGCCGGTGGTCAACGCGCTGACCGACGGGTTCCACCCCTGCCAGCTGCTGGCCGACCTGCTCACCGTCCGGGAACGCTTCGGTGGCACCGCCGGGCGGACCCTGGCGTACGTCGGCGACGCGGCGAACAACATGGCCCACTCGTACCTGCTGGCCGGCGCGACCGCCGGGATGCACGTGCGGGTGGCCGGCCCGGCCGGGTTCCAGCCCGCCGCCGACGTGGTGGCCCGCGCCGAGGCGATCGCCGCCGGCACCGGCGGCTCGGTCCGGGCGCTCACCGACCCGGTCGCCGCGGTCCGGGCCGCGGACGTGGTCGCCACCGACACCTGGACCTCGATGGGCCAGGAGAGCGACGGGCTGGACCGCAGCACCCCGTTCCTGCCGTACCAGGTCAACAAGACGCTGCTCGGGCACGCCGCGCCGGAGGCGATCGTGCTGCACTGCCTGCCCGCGCACCGCGGCGAGGAGATCACCGACGAGGTGCTCGACGGCCCGCAGAGCGCCGTCTTCGACCAGGCGGAGAATCGGCTGCACGCCCAGAAGGCGCTGCTGACGTTTCTCCTGGAGGAGACACCATGACCGCACCGTTGACCCGGGCCGCCCGACACGCCCGCATCGTCGAGCTGATCCGCGACCAGGCGATCCGGTCGCAGAGCGAGCTGGCCGAACGGCTCGGTGACGAGGGCGTCCAGGTCACCCAGGCCACCCTCTCCCGGGACCTGAAGGAACTCGGCGCGGTCACCGCCCGCGGCGGGGACGGCCGGGCCGTCTACCTCATCCCGGAGGACGGCTACCGCCCGCTGCGCGACGCCGAGGCGGCCCCGGCCCGTCTCGTGCGGCTGCTGCGCGAGCTGCTCAACGAGGTCGACTCCAGCGGCAACATCGCGGTACTGCGTACCCCGCCCGGCGCAGCCCACTACCTGGCCAGCGCGTTGGACCGGGCGGGCCTGTCGGAGGTCGTCGGCACCATCGCCGGCGACGACACCATCCTCGTGGTGGCCCGCGAGGCCGACGGCGGGGCCGCGCTCGGCGAACGGCTCGCCGCCTGGGCCCGCCGCGAAGAGAACGTCGAAGGGAGCAGCACACCGTGACAGAGCGGATCGTTCTGGCGTACTCCGGGGGGCTGGACACCTCCGTCGCCATTCCCTACCTGGCCGAGCAGACCGGCGCCGAGGTGATCGCGGTGGCGGTCGACGTCGGGCAGGGCGGCGAGGATCTCGACGTCATCCGGCAGCGCGCGCTGGACTGCGGCGCGGTGGAGGCCGAGGTGGTCGACGCGCGCGACGAGTTCGCCGCCGGGTACTGCCTGCCGGCGATCCGGGCCAACGCCCTCTACATGGACCGCTACCCGCTGGTCTCCGCGCTGAGCCGGCCGCTGATCGTCAAGCATCTGGTGGCCGCGGCCCGGGCGCACGGCGGCACCATCGTCTCGCACGGCTGCACCGGCAAGGGCAACGACCAGGTGCGCTTCGAGGTGGGCCTGGGCGCGCTCGCCCCCGACCTGAAGATCGTCGCGCCGGCCCGGGACTTCGCCTGGACGCGGGACAAGGCCATCGCCTTCGCCGAGGAGAAGGGGCTGCCGATCGACGTGTCGGCCCGCTCTCCGTACTCCATCGACCAGAACCTGTGGGGTCGGGCGGTGGAGACCGGCTTCCTGGAGGACATCTGGAACGGCCCCGTCGAGGAGCTGTACTCCTACACCGGCGACCCGGCCGAGCCGCGCGACGCCGACGAGGTGGTCGTCACCTTCGACGCCGGGGTCCCGGTCGCGATCGACGGCGAGACGGTCACCCCGTACCAGGCGATCCTGGAGCTGAACCGGCGCGCGGGCGAGCAGGGCGTCGGCCGGCTCGACATGGTCGAGGACCGTCTCGTGGGCATCAAGAGCCGCGAGGTGTACGAGGCACCCGGCGCGATCACGCTGATCACCGCCCACCAGGAGCTGGAGGCGGTCACCGTCGAGCGGGACCTGGCCCGGTTCAAGCGCAGCGTGGACCAGCGCTGGGGTGAGCTGGTCTACGACGGCCTGTGGTTCTCTCCGCTGAAGGATTCCCTGGACGCGTTCATCGACGACGCGCAGCGGCACGTCAGCGGCGAGGTGCGGCTGAGCCTGCACGGCGGCCGGGCCACCGTCACCGGCCGGCGCTCCGAGGCCAGCCTCTACGACTTCGGTCTGGCCACCTACGACACCGGCGACACCTTCGACCAGTCCCTCGCCAAGGGTTTCGTGCAGCTGTGGGGCCTGCCCAGCAAGATGGCCGCCGCCCGGGACGCCCGGTTGGGTGGTGTCTGATCATGGGCAGCACAATGGGTGGGGTGGACGACAAGAGCCTGACCGAGAACAGCGCAACGGCCAACCGGACGAGCCTGTGGGGAGGTCGGTTCGCCGGCGGTCCCGCCGAGGCTCTCGCCCGACTGTCGGTGAGCGTCCAGTTCGACTGGCGACTGGCCCCGTACGACATCGCCGGCTCCCGGGCGCACGCCCGGGTGCTGGCCGGCGCGGGCCTGCTCGACCCGGAGGAACTGGGCCGCATCCTCGCCGCCCTGGACGACCTGGAGGCCGCCTGCGCCTCCGGGGCGTTCCGCCCGACCGTCGACGACGAGGACGTGCACACCGCCCTGGAACGCGGGCTGTTGGAGCGGCTCGGCAGCCTCGGCGGCAAGCTGCGCGCCGGCCGGTCCCGCAACGACCAGGTCGCCACGGATCTGCGGCTCTACCTGCGTGACCACGCCCGCGGGGTGGCCGCCCGGCTGGTCGAGCTGGCCGAGGCGCTGGTCGAGCAGGCCGAGCGGCACGTGGCGACCGCTGCGCCGGGCATGACCCACCTCCAGCACGCCCAGCCGGTCACCTTCGGTCACTGGTTGCTGGCCCACGTGCAGCCGCTGCTGCGGGACCTGGAGCGGTTGCGGGACTGGGACCACCGGGCGGCGGTCAGCCCGCTCGGCGCGGGGGCGCTGGCCGGTTCGGGGCTGCCGTTGGACCCGGTGGCGGTCTCGAAGGAGCTGGGCTTCCGCACGTCCTTCGCCAACTCGATGGACGCGGTCGCCGACCGGGACTTCGTCGCCGAGTTCCTCTTCACCACCGCGATGATCGGGGTGCACCTGTCCCGCCTCGGCGAGGAGGTGGTGCTCTGGACGTCGCACGAGTTCGGCTGGGTCGAGCTGGACGACGCCTTCGCCACCGGCTCGTCGATCATGCCGCAGAAGAAGAATGCGGACATCGCCGAGCTGGCCCGGGGCAAGTCGGGCCGGCTCGTCGGCGGGCTGGTGAGCGTGCTCACCATGCTCAAGGGCTTGCCCATGACGTACGACCGGGACATGCAGGAGGACAAGGAGCCGGCCTTCGACGCGGTCGACACCCTGGAACTGCTGCTGCCGGCGCTGGCCGGGATGATCTCCACGATGACGGTACGCGTCGACCGCCTGGTCGCCGCCGCGCCGGTGGGCTTCTCGCTGGCCACCGAGGTGGCGGACTGGCTGGTCCGCAAGGGTGTGCCGTTCCGTGACGCGCATGAGATCACCGGCAAGTTGGTGGCGCTCTGCGTGGCCCGGGACTGCGCCCTCGACGAGGTGTCCGACGACGACCTGGCCACCATCAGCGAGCACCTCGACCCGGGCGTACGCGACGTGCTGTCGGTCCGCTCGGCCCTCGCGGCCCGGACCACCCCCGGCTCGACCGGCCCCGGCCCGGTCGCCGACCAGCTCGCCGCCGCCGCCGACCGGCTGGTCGGCTGGCGGGAGTGGGCCGCCGAGCGGGTCGTCCCGCGCTGACGTCCGGCGAGGCGTGGCGCGCGGTGCGATCCGGGTGCCACGCCACCGGCCGGGCAGGCCATCGGCGTCGAGGTCGCTGGTTTAGCCGGCGGCGGGCCGTTCGCGGCGGGGAAGCTTGGCGACCACCGTCTCGTACGACGCGTCGATCGCCTCGACCAGTTCGTCGGCGGGGATCGCGCCGTCGATCCGGAGCGTGTTCCATCCGGACCGGCCGATGTACCGCATCACCCGGGCGTCGGCCGGGTAGCGGTGCAGCCACTCGTCGGCCACGTCCCGATTCGGACCGCACTTGATGCCGACTGTCGCGCCGGCCTCGCCCGATCCGAGGAACGCGAAGATCCGGCTGCCCACCTTTACCACCTCCTCGTCCTCCCAGGGCCGGTCGAGCCAGGCTCCCGGCTTGCCCAGGCAGTACGCCAGCATCTCGCGGCGATCCATGACGGCAGCACCTCCGGTCGGTTCCTGCCGCCAGTCTCCCGCCTTTCGGCCCGCCCCGCCGAGAGGCGGTGCATGCGTCCCGCTCACGGAAGGCTCCGGTCCTCCGGTTCGGTGCGGGCGGTCAGCCGGTCGTAGCGCTGGCGGGCCGCCTGGGCGCTGCCCAGGCCGAGCCCGTGCCCGATCGCCTGCCAGGTCAGCCCACGGCTGCGGGCCAGGTTCAGCAGTCCGGTCTCCAGGGTGTCGACCTCGGCCCGCAGGTGGGGAAAAAGGGTGAGCGCGGCGAGCAGGTCGGCCTGGTCGACGGCTTCCTCACCGGGGGTCGGTTCGGCGGCGCCGGCGGCCAGCGCCAGCACAACGGCGATCGCCTCGTAGGGGTCGGCGGCGTACGGGTTGGTGTGCCGGCGGCGCTGCTGCACGGTGGCGGCGTGCCGCTCGGTGAGTCGTTGCAGTGCCGCGTAGGTGCGGTGGGCCCGGGCCTGGGCGGCCTCGGGTGGGGTGAGGGAATCCGCGCTCATGCGCCGATTCCAACACTTCAACGAAGTGTTGTCAACGGAATGTTGAAGCCTGGTGGGTGAGCCAGCGGCCGACCCGCCCGACCACGGTGGCGTAGGCGATGCCGACGGCCAGCGACGCGGCCAGCGCCACCAGCGGCCAGTCCCGCAGATGCGGGTAGACCTGCCAGTGGGTCAGGTAGATGTAGAGCGAACTGGCGGCCAGCACCCCGGCGACCCGGTTGACCACGCCGAGGCTCGGCACGGTGGGCAGCCAGACCAGCAGGGCGAAGCCGGCCACGATCAGCGCCTCGCGGGACGGCTGGCCGAAGAACCCCGGCACGGTCACCGCCGCCGCCGCGGTGACCAGCAGCCGCTGCCCGAAGCCGTCCGCCCGGGCGGCGGCCCAGCCGAGGGTGAACAGCCAGCCGGCGACCAGCGCGGCCGGCAGGTCGTAGCGGGCGTCGAGGCCGAACACGTCGTAGCGGCCGAGCAGGCCGAGCACGGTCAACCCCATCGGCAGGGCGAACGGGTGCCGGCGCTCCAGCCGGTCGACCCGCCGTAGCGCGACCAGCGCCGCGAGCCCCACCAGTAGGTACACCACCGCCTCGACGAACCAGAAGTGCCACTCGGTGCGGGCGTCGTCCGGGCCGAACAGGCTGTGCACCAGCAGCAGGGTGCTCACCCGGTACTGGTCGTTGAACAGCATCACCGCGCCGATCCAGGCCATCGTCGGCAGCACGATCCGGGCCAGGCTGGCCCCGATCTGCCGCAGCCGGTCACGCCGCCCGGCGGCGGTGAGCTGGAACCGGGCGAAGTTGAACCCGGCCACGCCGAGCAGCAGGTGCGCGCCGCCGGTGACAGTGAACAGCGGGATGTGCGAGCCGACGATCAGCACGATGGCCGCCGCGCGTAGCGCCACGCTGGTCTCCAGCGACCGCCGCCGGCCGCGTGGCCGCTGTGGTGCGCGCAACGCCGCGATCGGCAGGGTGTGCCAGTTCGCCGGCAGGTGACCCAGCTCCTGCTCCAACCGGACCGACATCTCCACGTACGACAGCGAGTCGCCGCCCAGGTCGACGAAGCTCAGCTCGGGGCGGATGTCGTCGCGGTCGAGCACCTCCGCGTACAGCCGGCACAGGTCGCCGACCGCTGTCCGGTCGCCGGGTGACCCGGCGTCACCGGCCGGTGTGGCGGCGGGCGGCGTGGTGGCGGGCGGCGTGGTGGCCAGCGCCCGCAGCCCGGCCAGGTCGGGCTTGCCGCTGGCCAGTCGGGGCAGCTCGGCCAGGACGAGCACCCGCACGGCGCGTGGCGGCAGTCCCACCTCCTCGGCGACCAGCCGGCGGACGCTGCGGGCGTCGGCCTCGCCCACCACGGCCACGACCAGTTCGTCGTCCCCGCCCACGCAGGTGGCGGCGACCCCGTGCCGGGACAGCAGCGCCTCGACCCGCTCCGGGTCGATCCGTAGCCCGAGGATCTTCGCGAACCGGCTGCGCCGGCCGACGATCTCGTACAGCCCCGCCGGGCCGCGCCGGGCCAGGTCTCCGGTGCGCAACTCGTCGACGGTACGGCCCAGGGCCAGGTCGGCCGGGGTCTCGGCGTAGCCGAGCATGACGTTCGGGCCCGCGTACAGCAGCTCGCCGACCGCCGGATCCGGGTGGTCGGGCACCGGCGCGAGCCGGAACGCGCCGCCGGGCACCGGCACGCCGATCGCCTGCGGGTGGTGGACCGCCAGGTCCGGCGGCAGGTACGCCATCCGCGCGGTCGCCTCGGTCTGCCCGTACATGACGAACAGGTCCCAGCCACCCCGCCGGCCCAGCTCGGCGTAGTGGCGTACCCGCTCGGGCGCCAGCCGGCCACCGGCCTGGGTGACGTAGCGCAGGTGCGGCAGGTCCATCTCGGCGAAGCCGACCCGGTCCAGCAGGTCGAAGGTGTACGGCACCCCGGCGAACGTGGTGGCCCGGGTCTGCCGGAACAGCTCCCAGAAACAGGCGTCGGCGACCGACAGATCGGTCAGCAGCAGCGCGGCCCCCCGGGCCAGATGACTGTTGACCACCGACAGGCCATAGCAGTAGTGCAGCGGCAGGCTGGTGGCCGCCCGGTCGGTGTCCCGGATGCCCAGGTACTCACCGATCGACTCGGCGTTGGCCTGCAGGTTGGTGTGCGACAGCCGGGCCAGCTTCGGCGAGCCGGTCGAGCCGGAGGTGGACAGCAGCAGCGCCAGGTCCGGGTGCAGATCGTGCGCGGAGGCCGCCCGGCGGTGCTCGACGCGCCAGCCCCCGGCCGGGCCCACGACCACGTCCGGGTCGTACGTTTCGACCAGGCTGGCGAGGGCGGCGTCGTGCCCGCCCGGCACCAGCAGCACCGGGTGGCCGCCGTGCAGCGCGCCCAGGTACGCCACCAGCGAGTCGACGGTGTTCGCGCCGACCACCAGCACCAGCCGCCGGCCGACGCCGAGCCGCTCGGCGGTTCGCGCGACCCGCCCGGCGAGGTTGGCATACGAGATCGTCCCGTCCCGGGTCACGATCGCGGGACGGTCGCCATGGGCGGCCAGATCGCGGACGAACGGCACCGCCTCGACGGCCGGGAGCAGGGAGGACGGGGATGTCACGGGGACACACTCTAAGGTAAGCCTGCCCTAATTCCCAGCCGGGTGGCCCGCAGCCTGCTCGGCGTCCGGCTCTCACCGCGGTAAGGTGCCAGCGTTCGCCTGAAGGTAGAGGGAGCCAGTGCATGCGTGAGGATTCGCCGCGCTGGGAGCAGATCAACGCCAGCTCCTACCCGTGGGAGCAGGACGGGCTGCGCGAGTTGGCTGGCTACCTGCCCGATGCCGACCCTTACCACGTCTGGGCCAACGTCGAGTTCGTCGGTGCCGACGGCTCGATCAACGAGGTCGACGCACTGGTGCTGACCCCCAGTGGCCTCTATGTGCTGGAGCTGAAGCACTGGCAGGGGGAGATCCGTGGCGACGGGTCCCAGTGGGTGCGGCGGGCGCCAAACAGCCGCCTCATCCCGGAGGACAACCCCTACATCCTGGCCAATCGGAAGGCCAAGCGGCTGGCCAGCCTGATCCGCTACTACGCCCGCCAGCAGGGCAGGGAGGCCCAGGCACCCTACGTCGGTGCGGCGGTCTTCCTGCATGCCAGAGCCATGGACGCCAAGGGACTGGACCCGATCGGCAAGCAGCACGTGTACGGCCTGGAGGGACACGACGCGGGGTTGCCCGGTCTCAAGGAACTGCTGTTGACCCAGCCCCGCAACCCGGCGCACCGGGTCGACGAGGCACGGGGGCGGCAGATCGTCGAGCTGGTCCGGGGTGCCAAGATTCGGCCGTCGGTCGCCGACCGGAAGGTCGGTCAACTGCTGCTGTATCCGAAGCCGTTCGCCGAAGGGCTCGGCTGGCAGGATTTCCTCGCCGGGCACGCGATGGACACCTCGCTGGTGCGCCGCGTCCGCTTCTACCTGACCAGCCGGGCGGCCGAGCACGAGGTGCCGGCCATCCGCAGGGCGGCGGAGCGGGAGTTCCGCCTGCTGCAGGGCATCCACCACCCCGGGGTGGCCCGGGCGCACGACCTGGTCGAGCACGCCTGGGGGCCCGTGGTCGTCTTCGACCACCAGCAGGACTGGATACGCCTCGACCAGTGGCTGGTGCGCCGCGGCGACTCGCTCACCCTGGCCCAGCGGCTGCACCTGGTGCAGGATCTCGCCGAGATCATCGACTACGCGCACTCGCGCCGGCTGGCGCACCGGGCGCTCTCGCCCCGGGCGATCTACATAGGCGACCCGGACGGGTCGCGGCCGACGTTGGTGGTGACCGACTGGCAGACCGGTGGGCGGCTGGCCGGCACCACCCAGCTCACCCGGCTGGGCCCGTCCAGCGATCCGGCCAGCCTGGAGCTGTTCTTCGACGACGAGGTCCGCCGTTACCAGGCTCCGGAGGCCGAGAACGCTACCCGGCTGCCCGGCCACCAGCTCGACGTGTTCTCCCTCGGCGCGCTCGCGTACCGGATCTTCGCCGGAGCGGCCCCGGCCGCGACGCCCGAGGAACTGGTCGCCGCGGTGCGTGACAGCGGTCTGCACCTGGACGCCGCGGTCGACGGCATGCCGCTTGAGCTGGTCAAGCTGATCTACGACGCGACCCGGGGCGATCCCGGGCAGCGGCTTGCCGGTGTGTCGGCGTTCCGGTCCAGCCTGGAGAAGGTCTGGGAGGAGCTGACCGCGCCGGACCCGGAGCCAGTGGTCGATCCGCTGTCGGCCCACCGGGGCGACGTGCTCGACGGGGGCCTGGAGGTGCTGGACCGGCTCGGCTCCGGCGCCACCGCCGTCGCCCTGCTCGTCAGGCGGGTCGGCGAGGACTCCCGCGACCTGGTGCTGAAGGTGGCCCGCGACGAGCAGCACGAGGAACGGCTGACCGCGGAGGCGCGTACCCTCAGCCGGCTGAAGCACCACCAAGTGGCCGCGCTGGTCGACGGTCCGGTGCGGGTCGGCGGCCGGACCGCCCTGTTGATGGAGAGCGCGGGGCGGCGGACCCTCGCCGAGGAGCTGCGCGGCGGACGGCTCGCGCTGGACCTGCTGGAGCGGTACGGGCGGGACCTGCTCGACATCGTCAACTACCTGGACGGGCAGGGCGTCTGGCACCGCGACCTGAAGCCGGCCAACCTGGCGGCCCGGCCGCGCCCGAAGGACAAGCAGCCGCACTTGTGCGTCTTCGACTTCTCGCTCTCGTCGTCACCGGCGGATCAGATCGGGGCGGGCACGGTCGGCTACCTCGACCCGTTCCTCGGGCCGCCGCGCCGGCTGCGCTACGACGCGTCGGCGGAGCGGTTCGCGGCGGCCGTCGTGCTCTACGAGATGGCGACCGGCATGCTGCCGAGGTGGGGTGACCACGCCAACCCGGCCGCGATCAGCGACGAGGTGACTCTCGACCCGGCGGCGTTCGACCCGGCGGTCGCCGACCGGTTGGTGGAGTTCTTTGCCCGGGCGCTGGCGCGGGACGCGTCGGCCCGGTTCGACACCGTCGACGAGATGACCGATGCCTGGCGGGCCATCTTCCAGCAGGTCCCGCAGGCGGCCGTGACACCGGTCGGCCCGGTGCCGGCGATGGTGGGGTTGACCCGGGAGTCGCCGCTGGCGGCCACGGAGCTGACCGCCCGGGCCCGCTCGGCGCTGGAACGGCTGGGCATGCACACCGTCGGCGAGTTGCTGGACGCGGAACTGTCGGCGTTGACCCGGGCCAAGGGGGTGCCGGACGCCACCCGCAAGGAGATCATCGCCCAGGCGCGCGCCCTGCGTGCGGTGCTGCCCGGCGGCAACGAGCCGACGGTCCCTGAGGACCGGCCGCTGGCCCAGGGCGTCGAGGCGCTCTGCGCGACCCTGCTGCCACCCAAGTCGTCCCGCAACCACCGCATCCTGGCGGTGCTGCTCGGGCAGGCGGCCACCGACGACGGCGAGTTCCTGCGCTGGCCGGCGCAGAGCGAGGCGGCCCGAGCCACCGGCCGCAGCCAGCCGCAGATCTCCAAGCTGCTCAACAATCAGGCCAGAACCTGGCTGGACGAGCCGGCGCTGGAGGCGGTACGCAACGAGATCGTCGCGCTGCTCGACGCCCGCGGCGCGGTGATGTCCGCCGAGGAACTGGCGCAGGCGCTGATCGCCGCTCGCGGCTCCTACACGGCGGACCCGAAGCGCCTGCCTCAGGCCATCGGCCTGGTCCGCGCCGCCGTCGAGGCCGAGCTGAGCACCGGCGGGGACGCCCGGGTGGCCATCCACCGGTTCCGTACCTCCGGCATCGTCCTGGTCGCCCGTGAGCTGGACGACCCGGCGTCCGACGTCACCGCCGCCGACTTCCTCGAGTACGCGGTGGAGCTGGGCGGCCGAGCCACCGACCTGGCGGACGGCGACCCGCTGCCGACCCGGCAGCGGGCAATCGACGAGCTACGCCGGCTGCCCGTGCCAGCCGGCATGCCGCCAGTGGCGGATCTGCGGTTGTTGCAGCTCGCGGCGATCGGTAGCAACGATCAGGTCGACGTCAACGCGCAGGGGCAGCTCTACCCGGTGGGCATGCCGGCGGAGCGGGCCCTCCGGTTGTCGGTGGGTAGCCTGGTCGGCCAGCGGCTCAGCGAACAGCAGATCCGCGACCGGGTGCACAGCCGCTTCCCTCGGGCGGAACGGATGCCCAGCCGCCCCGCGCTCAACGACCTGCTGGCCGCGGCCGAGGTGCCGCTTACCTGGCACGACGGGCGCTACAAGTCGGCGACCACGACCGCGTCGGTGACCGGCACCCGGCTGGGCACCACCCACACCCCGTTGCTCGGGCTCTCCGCCGCCGACGAGGTGGGCGACCGACTCGCCTCGGCGATCGAGCGACAGGCATTCCTCGCGGTGCTGGCGCCGCTGCGCCGGCTCGGCCCGGCCCGGCGGGCGCTGCTGGCCCGGCTGCCGCTGGTCGAAGTGGACGTCACGGCTATCCTGCTGGAGCGGCTGCGCGCGCTGGGCTTCCCGTGGGAGGCGATCGTGGCGGCCGACAATGGCTCGCCGCTGGACGCCGATTTCCGGAGCCTGGTGGACCTGGTCCGGCACCAGGTGGTGCCGGCGGTCGGTGCGGCGATCGCCGCCGCCGAGCGGCCGGTGCTGCTCACCGAGGCGGCGCCGCTGGCACGCTACGGGCAGCTCGGGGTGCTCCAGGAACTGGCCGACCCGACCCGGCCGCGCCCGGCCGCCCGACTGCTGCTGGTGCCGGCCCGCCGCCCCGAGCCGGCACTGCTGGACGGGGTGCAGCTCCCGCTCACCTCGCCGGCCAGCCAGTCCCTCTGGCTCGCCGACGACTGGATCCAGCTTGCTGGCTGGTCTGGGACGGTGACGGTGTAGCCAGCAACTGCTCAGCGCGCCGATCAGTCGGCGGTGCCGGCCGGGGCCACCCAGGTCGTGGGTTGGCCGGTGATTGCGGTGATCAGGTCGAAGTCGCCGTCGTAGTGCAGCACGGTCACTCCGTGCCGCTCGGCGGTAGCGGCGATCAGCAGATCGGCCATTGACAGAGCTCGGTGATTGCCCTTGTGTAACGCCTGCACCTGGACATCAATGGCTCGGTCCCAGACCTCATCAGGCATTGCCAGCCACCGGAAGCCGCTCAGCATCCACCGGGCACGCTGGGCATCCTTGGCGGTGCGGGCGCTGTGAATGACCTCGATCTCGATCGCCCCACACACCGCTAGCAACCCTCTGTCGGAGAGTTCGCCGAGCACCGGAGCCACGCGTGGCTTCGGCCAGCGAGCGAGGGCCGATTTGTCCAGCAGGTAATGCTCGTGGTTCACGCTGCATCCGGCTCGGCCGTCTCGACGGGGCCCGTCAGATCGGGCAGCCCCCCGCTCTTGAGCCAGTCGGCGAACTGCCGCCGTTTCTCACGGTCAACGACAGCCTTGAGGGCGGCGTTGACGGTGGCCTTCTTGGTAGTGGTGCCGAGAATCTTGCTGGCCTCGGCGAGTAGCTCATCGTCGACGTCAAGGATTGTCCGGCTCATGGGTGGCCCTCTCTGGTAAGCAGATACTCACCGATGATATCAATCTGACTCGCCGTTGATATCATGTCCTTCTGAGTCGCCATGCCGACAGGTGCGTGGACCCGAAGGCGGATCGCTCTCCGGGATAGTTGTGCGGTGGCGAGGCTGACTGGCGAGGGCGATGACCCGTACCTGTGGCTGGAGGACCTGGGCGGGGTGGAAGCCGCCGGGTGGGTGCGGGAGCGCAACGCGGAGACTGTCGCCGCGCTGACCGGGGGCGAGCGGTTCGCCGCGCTGCGGGTCGAGATCCGGCAGGTGCTCGACGCCGACGATCGCATTCCCTACCCGGGATGGCGCGGGGACCACTACTACTACAACTTCTGGCAGGACGCCGCGCACCCTCGCGGGCTCTGGCGCCGGACCACCCTCGACCAGTACCGCCGGCCCGAGCCGGAATGGGATGTGCTGCTCGACGTCGACGCGTTGGCGGCGGAGGAGGGCGAGAACTGGGTCTGGAGCGACGTGACGGTGCTGCGGCCCGGCTATGAGCGCTGCCTGATCAGCCTCTCCAGAGGCGGCGCGGACGCGGTGGTGGTCCGCGAGTTCGACCTTGTTCGCCGGGCCTTCGTCGCGGATGGTTTCACGCTTCCCGAGGCGAAGGGCGGGGTCTGCTGGATCGACGCGGATCACATCTACGTGGCCACCGACTTCGGGCCCGGCTCGCTGACCACATCGGGGTACCCGCGCATCGCCAAGCGATGGCGGCGGGGGACGCCACTGTCCGAGGCCGAGGTCGTCTGCGAGGGCAGTGCGGACGACGTGGCCGTGTACGCCTCGCACGACCGCACGCCCGGGTTCGAGCGTGACTTCGTGGGCCGCACCTTGGATTTCTATCGCAGGGAGCGCTATCTGCTGACGGAGGCGGGGGAGCGGATCCGCATCCCGGTGCCGGAGGACGCCGAGTGCGACGTACACCGGGAGTGGCTGCTTATTCGGCCGCGCTCGCCGTGGGCGGTGGGTGATGCGGTCTATCCCGCAGGTGCCCTGCTGGCGACCCGCTTCGACGCGTTCCTCGCCGGGGTGCGGGAGCTGACGCTGCTCTTCCAGCCCGACGCCCGCACGGCGCTCGACCATTGGGTATGGACGCGGAACCAGCTGATCCTGGCCACCCTCGCCGACGTGCGGAGCAGGCTGGAGGTGCTGACGCCGGGCGAGACCGGCTGGCGGCGGGAACCGCTCGCGGGGCTGCCGGAGGATGAGCACAGCTCGATCGTGGACACCGATCCCGACAACGACGACGCCTACCTGCTCGCCTCGGAAGGCTTTCTCCAGCCGGCGGCGCTCCGGCTCGGGCAGGTCGGCGGTGCCGTCGAGATCCTCAAGCGGGAGCCCGCGTTCTTCGACGCCGAAGGTCTGACGGTACGCCAGTTCTTCGCCACCTCGGCCGATGGCACCCAGGTGCCGTACTTCATGGTGGGGGACCCAGACGCGCCCGCCGGGCCGACGCTGCTCACCGGGTATGGCGGCTACGAGATCCCCCAGCTCCCGCACTACAGCGGCGTGATCGGCCGGGGCTGGCTGGCCCGGGCGGCACGTACGTGGTGGCGAACATCCGGGGCGGCGGGGAGTACGGCCCGCAGTGGCACCGGGCCGCGCTGCGGGAGAACCGGACCCGGGCGTACGAGGACTTCGCCGCGGTGGCGGCCGACCTGGTCGCGCGCGGGATCACCACGCCGGCGCAGCTCGGCATCGAGGGCGGCAGCAACGGCGGACTGCTGATGGGCGTGATGTTGACCCGCTACCCGGCGCTCTTCGGCGCAGTCGTCGCGCACGTGCCGGTGCTGGACATGCGGCGCTACCACCGGCTGCTGGCCGGCGCCTCCTGGATGGCCGAGTACGGCGATCCGGACCGCGCGGAGGACTGGGCGTACCTGCGGGAGTACTCGCCGTACCACAACATCTGCAGCGAGCCGGCGTACCCAGCGGTGCTGCTCGTGACCTCGACCCGGGACGACCGGGTGCATCCCGGGCACGCCCGCAAGATGGCGGCCCGTCTGCGGGAGCACGGCCACGACGTGTCGTACTACGAGAACGTCGAAGGCGGGCACGGTGCCGCCGCCAACAACGAGCAGCGCGCCTTCGTCTGGGCGCTGGCGCTGGAGTTCCTCTGGCGAAAGCTGGCCGAGGCTGCTGTGCCGGAGCAGCGTTCCCGGGCTGGCGACCGACGATCGGCACTGGTCGTCGAGCCGACGTGACGATCAGACTGTCCAGTGTGGCCATTCGGACGGCACTCGCGCGGTCACAGATTGTGGTAAAAGTCTAGGAATGCCGCTTCGCAAGATCGTGCTGGAGAACTACCGCTGCTTCCGGGACCGGCAGGAGATCGAGCTGGCCCCGGTGACCGTGGTGCTCGGCAAGAACAACTCCGGCAAGAGCGTGCTGACCCGCGCTCCGCTCGTCATCGCCACCGGCTTCAACACCACCAGCACGGCACCGCTCGACCTGGACCGGCTGCAACCACAGCCGGTGGACGGGTTCGCCGACCTCGTGTTCGAGCAGAGCCCACACGGCAAGTTCTTCCTCGGCTTCGAGGTTGACGGTCCGTCTCCAATTGCGATGGACGTGACGATCCAGCTTGTCGACGAGGACAGATCGGCCTTTGTCTCGGATTTGCGTGTAGGGCTGGCTGAGCAGGAGGTCAAGCTCTCCTGGCAACCGACGATGGCAGACGGCTACGGGGGCTACGAATACCGGATCAAGGTGCCGGAGCGTGCGCCAGCCGTGCGACCTGTCAAGTTCGCCGGGCTGCGGCCACGCCCGGCCGGTATTCCTGAGCTGCGCCTTCTCGATGAGCGGCGGAGCAGCCTGTCCCTTGGACCGATTCGATTCCTGAGCGCCTATCGGGACCGGCCCGAGCGACAGCACCGGCTACCGCTGGGTGCACCCAGAGGTATCGGCGAGCAGGGTCAAGGGACGCTCGGCATCCTTGCGCACGACCAGGCGCGTAACACCGGCGACCTGATTACACGGGTGAACAAGATGCTGGCGTCCATCGTGCCGGACTGGCAGATCGAGGAGATCGAGGCGGGACCATTGTGGTCCACGGTGCTCACCCGACGTGGCAGCCGAGTCCGGGTCAACCTGGCCGATGCCGGCACCGGGCTCTCGCAGGTGCTCCCGATCCTCGTGCAGTGCGCCATCGACGAGCTACGCGGTAAGGATGCGACGCCCGCGTTGCAGATTATTGAGGAACCGGAGATGCATCTGCACCCCGGCGCCCATGCCGCGCTGGCGGACCTCTACCTCAACACCGCGCGGGACACTGGCACCCGCTTTCTTGTTGAGACCCACAGCGAGACTCTCCTGTTGCGGCTGCGTCGCCACATTGCCGAGGGCTGGCCGCCGGAGATGGTGGCGGTGTACGTCGTCGAACAGCACGAGGGCGTCTCCGACATACGGCAGGTCGGCATCGACCGGCTGGGCAACCTCGACGACGAGTGGCCCGAGGGCTACTTCTCCCAGGACTACCACGAGGTGCGCGCACTCGCGGCCGCCCAGCTGAGGCAGAGTGGCTATGCGTCTTGACATTGAGCCCGAGGTCTTCACGTCCGGCGACCGCCTTTCGGTGATCCAACTGTTGGCGCTGGCCGTCGAGGGGCGGCACGAGTGGCGGCCGAGCCTGCCGGTTGCGCTTAGCGCCGAGCGGTTCGCCAACGAGGAAGCCCGGGTGCTGTCGGAGTTCGTGCAGAAGGCACTGGTGGAGGCAGCGAACCCGGCCCCTGCCGCACCGGCGGTCGCCACGATCACCGCCGCGAAGCTCAAGGAGTTCGTGGCAGACCTACGGCGGCCAGCCACCTTGGTGGTGGAAAACCGGATCGCCGACGGTGGTTTCGTCCGCGCGGTGGCGGCGGCGCTTGGGGACCACCGGGTGGTGGAAGCACTCTCCCCGGGCCGCCAGTGGCTGTGTTTCAGCCATGGCGGCGGCAGCGGCGACATTCCCGAGTTGGCGGCCGACGAACGTGCCGGCTTCGCGGTGCTGGTCCGAGTCGCGGTGCTCTTCGACAGCGACCGTGAGCACGCCGGCCACCCCGGGCGTAACCACGACAAGGTCGAGAAGTGCGTCCAGCACGGTGTCGCCGAGGTGCACCTGCTGGCCTGGCGGATGATGGAGAACTACGCACCGTTCCGGCTCTGGGAGCACCATTTTCTCTACCGGCTGGACCACGTCGAGGAATTGCGGGCGATCGAGCCGGAACGGCGGGGCTACCTGCATCTCAAGGAGTGGTTCAAGGACCGCCGGTGCCGGGTGCCCAAGCGCATCTTCCCGGCCGAGCTGGCCCTCGCAGAGGAGGACTTCGCCGAGCTGGGCCCGGACGTCGTGGCGGAGCTGCGGGAGTTGCTCGCGATGATCCACCGGATCCTGTAGGAGACTGGGGCCATGCGCACCGACCAGGCCGAGATCCGGCCCGACCCGACCATCGCACTCGTCGATGATCTGCTGGGCGGCATCGGTCGGGGTGAGATCCGAGTGCCGGCGTTCCAGCGTCCGTTCGTCTGGCGACCGAACCAGATGCTGGAGCTGTTCGACAGCATCGAACGCGGCTACCCGATCGGCAGCCTGCTGCTCTGGCGTACCAACGAGCGGGTGCCCTCGCTGAACAGCATCGGTGGCCTGCCGATCCCGCCGCCGCCGGAAGGTCGACAGGTGTCCTACCTGCTCGACGGGCACCAGCGGGTGTCGACGCTGTTCGGGGTGCTGAACCGTCCGCTGCGGGACGGCCCAGCGGAAAACGAAGCAGACTGGATCTGGCAGATCTACCGGGACCTGCGCCCCGACCCACTCGGCTCGGACCGCTACCGCCATCACCGGTCCGGGAAATTCTCCCCGCACCTGCTGCCGCTGGCCGCGGTGATGCGCACCCGGGACTTCCTCCGGCACTTTCACCGAGTGGAGTTGTCGGTCAAGGATCCCGACCAGGCGGACTCGTTGATCCGGGAGGCCGAGGCGGTCGCCCAGCGCATCAAGGGGTACAAGCTGACACTGGTTCGTCTTGACGGGGCCAGCATCGAGCAGGCGGTCAACGTCTACGCCAGACTCAACCGAACCGGCACCCGGATGGATCCGGACCAGATGGTCTCCGCGCTGACCTATCGCAGGGAACAGCCCTCCCTGGCCAGCCGGATCGACGACATCGTCGCCGCCGTCGCCGACACGGGTTTCGGTGAGCTGCCCCGGCAGGCGGTGTTCCGCGCGCTGCTGGCGATCGCCGGGGAAACCGACATCATGTCGCCCCGGTGGAGCCTGGTCGCCAACTACATGCAGAACCGCCTGCACGACGCCCTGCCGCAGACCGACCGCGCCGTACACCTCGCCGCACGGTTCCTGCGCACCGGGGTGAACCTGCCGCAGGCAAAATTCCTGCCGTACTCGCATCAGCTGGTGCTGCTGGCGATGTTCTTCCACGTCTGCCCCGAGCCGAGCCGCTGGCAGTACGACCGGCTGCGCCGCTGGTTCTGGGTGACCTCCTGGTCGAGCGCTTTCGCCGGAGCCACCTCCACGATGCTGCGTAAGGCGCTGGAGGAGATGCAGGCGTTCGCCAGCGAGGCAGGTGATCTCGACCCGGACGTAAGCGACGTGCAGCCGATGCCCGAGTCGTTCAACCTCAACAGCGCCCGCACCAAGGCGTACGTGGCGTGGGAGACAGCGGAGTTTCCCCGGCGACTGGACATGCTGGGCCAGCCGTTCGACGTGGTGAAGCAGCTCGAAGCCGCGGACAGCCAGATCTTCCGGCACGTGGTGCCGAAGGACAGCCGTCCCGCCAACCGGCTGATCTTTCTCACCACCCCGAACATCGGGGTGCTGGCCGCGCTGAAGGGGCTCAATTTGCCTCGGGACGAGCAGATCCTCGACAGCCACGGCATTCCGATCAAGGCGTGGCGGCGGCTGTGCGAGGGCGGCAACGGCAACCAGATCTTCGTCGACGACCGCACCGAATTCCTGGAGCAACGACTCCGGGCCTTCGCCGACCGCCTCGGGGTGCCGGTCTTCGGGAGCATCGAAGGCGTGGCCGACGACGACTCGGAATAGTGGCCGCGCGAGCGGCAGACCTTAGGATCTAGCGGTGATCGAGCTGAAGGCACTGCAAGCGCAGGTCAAAACCCTGGTGGAAGATCTGCGCGGGCACGTCGCGGAGACGCCGGGCTTGCGCGCCGAGCTGCGCCAGGAGTACGCCAAGGCGCAGGCCGACGAGCGGGTCGGGGCCAGCTTCGAGACCTGGCTGGAGGACGTGCTCGACCAGGCGGCGGTGGCCTGGGTGCTCGGCTGCGTGTTCGTCCGCTTCTGCGAGGACAACGACCTCGTCGAGGGGCTCTGGATCGGCGGCGCCGACCCGGCCGCGCCGGCCGAGCAGGCGGTGCAGCACCGGCAGGCGTACCTGATCGCCAACCCCCGGCACAACGACCGGCACTGGCTGCGCGAAGCCTTCCGCTATCTGGCCGAGCTGCGCGCCACCGGCAAGATCTTCGACCGGCACAATCCGGTTTGGCGCTTCGCCATCTCCGGTCCCGCCGCCGAAGACCTCAGCGACTTCTTCCGCCGGGGCGCCGGTGCCGTGTCGCTGCGCCGCGCGGACCTGAACACCCGCTTCCTGGGCGACCTCTATCAGGAGTTGTCGGCGCACGCGAAGAAGACGTACGCGCTGTTGCAGACGCCCGAGTTCGTCGAAGAATTCATCCTCGACCGCACCTTCGAGCCGGCGGTCAAGGAGTTCGGGCTCGCCGAGACCAGCGTCATCGACCCGACCTGCGGCTCCGGCCACTTCCTGCTCGGCGCCTTCCACCGGCTGCTGGCGAAGTGGCGCGACCGCGAGCCCGGCACCGACGTGCGGATCCTCGCCGAACGGGCACTCGGCCAGGTCACCGGCGTCGACATCAACGCCTTCGCGGTGGCCATCGCCCGTTTTCGGCTGCTCATCGCCGCGATGAAAGCCTGCGAGCTGACCAGACTGGAACGGACCCCGGCCTTCCCGGTCCGGGTAGCGACCGGCGACTCCCTGCTGCAATGGGGCGCATTCAGCTCCCGAGCCCAAGGCGACCTGCTGGCCGCCATCGAGGGCCGGGAGGTTTTCGCGTACGAGAGCGAAGACGCGGACCTGCTCGCGGAGTATCTGCGGGAAAACCAGTACACGGTGGTGGTCGGCAACCCGCCCTACATCACCGTCTCCGACCCGGCCCGCAACAAGCTCTACCGCAGCATCTACCCCACGGTCTGCCACCGCCAGTACGCGCTGACCGTGCCGTTCGCGAAGCGCTTCTTCGACCTAGCCAAGTGGTCGGATGAGCACGGTGAGGGCGCCGGCCGTATCGGTCAGATCACCGGCAATGCTTTCATGAAACGCGAATTCGGCAAGAAGCTCATCGAAGACTACTTTGCCCACGAGGTCGAACTCACCGAGGTAATCGACACCTCTGGCGCCTACATCCCCCACCACGGCACTCCGACCGTGATTCTCGTCGGACGGGCGAACAAGCGCCGCCGGGCAGCGGTGGTGCGGGCGGTCCTCGGGATTCAGGGAGAGCCTGCGAAGCCGAGTCCTGTCGAGAGCGGGTTCGTGTGGCAGGCGATCGTCCAACAGATCGACAGTCCCGCTTCGGAATCGGCGTGGGTGACGACAGTAGACCTGGAACGTGCGCAATTTGGTGGCCACCCGTGGAGCCTTACGGGCGGCGGCGCGGTTGGTTTGATGCAACAGCTAACTGACCTGCCTGGCACTCTTGCCGGTACGATCGCGGAGATCGGGTTCGGTGCGGTGACCCGCGAGGACAGCGCCTACATGGTGGGGGTCGGGGCACTACGGCGAGCAAATGTTTCGGCTGATCAGATGCGTTCAATCGTTGAGGGCGAGGCTAGCCGGGACTGGGCGATCAGTGATCCGGTGATGTCTCTCTGGCCCTACCGCGAGCAGACCTTCGAGGCGACCAGCACACCAGCGGTGCTCAAGTTCCTCTGGCCGATGAAGGCCATCCTTGCTGACCGGATAGCCTACGGGGAGACCCAGCTCGAACGTGGCCTCAAATGGTTCGAGTACTCGATGTTTTTTGCCAAGCGATACCGAGTGCCGCTGTCGATTGCGTTTGCAGAGGTGGCAACCCACAACCACTTTGTATTGGACCGGGGTGGGAACGTCTTTAAGCAGACCGCGCCAGTCATCAAGCTTCCAGAAGGGGCAACGGAGGACGATCACTTTCGGCCGCTTGGACTGCTGAACAGCTCGACCGGGTGCTTCTGGCTGAAGCAGGTGAGCCACAACAAGGGCGGTCAGGGTATTAACGAAGGCTTCAAGAGCCAAGAATGGGAGCGGTTTTACCAGTTTAACGCAACGAAACTGCAGCGGTTTCCGTTGCCTTCGGCGTACCCGTTGGGGCGGGCTCGGGAACTCGATCAGCTGGCGCAGCGGCTCGCCGGCTTGACGCCGGCGGCGGTGGCGGGGTCGGGGGTGCCGAGTCGGCAGCGGCTCGCGGAGGCTGAGGCGGAGTACCACTCGGTGCGGGCGCGGATGATCGCGGTGCAGGAGGAGTTGGACTGGGAGGTCTACCGGCTCTACGGGTTGATCGATGATGATCTCGCCTGCGCCGACCCGCCGGAGTTGGCGCTGGGGGAGCGGGCCTTCGAGATCGTGTTGCATACCAGCGGCGCGCAGACCGAGTGGTTCAACCGGCACGGGTCCAAGCCGATCGACCGGCCCAAGGGGGGCTGGCCGGCGGAGTACCGGGCGCTGGTGGAGCGGCGGATCGCGGTGATCGGCTCCAATCGGCACATCGGGTTGATCGAGCGGCCGGAGTGCAAGCGGCGCTGGTCGACCGACGGGTGGGAGAAGATGCAGTCGGTCGCATTGCGGGACTGGCTACTCGATCGGTTGGAGGCCCCGGAGCTTTGGGGTGGGCAGCCGGCGCCGCTGTCGGTGGCGCAGCTCGCCGACCGGGTCGGCGGGGACCAGGATTTCCGGGCGGTGCTGGAGCTGTGGGTCGGGCACGACAACTACGACCTGACGCGTACCCTCGGCCAACTGATCGCTGACGAGCACGTGCCGTACCTGCCGGCGCAGCGCTACAAGCCGGCCGGGCTGCGCAAGCGGGCGCAGTGGGAGCGGACGTGGGCGTTGCAGCGCCGGGAGGACGCTGGGGAGAAGGTCACCATCGAGGTGCCGCCGAAGTACAGCTCGGCGGACTTCGTACGGGCGTCGTACTGGAAGGCACGGGGCAAGCTGGACGTGCCGAAGGAACGCTTTGTCTCGTACCCGGGGGCGGGTCGGGACAGCGACGGCAGTGAGCTGCTTGGCTGGGCCGGGTGGGACCACCTGGCGCAGGCGCAGGCGCTGGCCACCGTCTACTTGGACCGCAAGACGCAAGAGGCGTGGCCGGCGCACCGGCTGCTGCCGCTGCTTGCCGGGCTGGCCGAGATCGAGCCGTGGCTGCACCAGTGGCACTCCGGCGAGCATCTGGGCTTCCCCGGCTCACCCGCCGAGTTCTTCACCGACTTCATCAACGCCGAGCTGTCCCAGCTCAGCTCCGACCGGTCGGCTCTGACCCTGCTGCGGGGAGTGCCGGAGCTTCACTGATGCCCGTCTAGCCAAATCCATGTTGGCCGTGATCAGGTGTGTTTCATGTGCCGAAGACCGGGACTCGGGTTGGCGAGGGTGTGCACCGCCTCGCGTAGCGGGTGCAGGAACGGGGCCTGCTGCCACTGGCCGGGACCGTACCGGGCGTAGGCGAACATGACGGCGTGGCACCAGACGGACGGGCCGGACAGCCGCAGCGGCTCCACCTCGGCGAAGGTCAGGACCACGTTCTGGCCGGCGATGGAGTACTCCATCGCCGCGTGATGGTCGAACGCCAGCCACCGACCGCCAAGGCAACACCAGGTGGTCGTTTCCGTGACGATGACTCGTGCGTAGGCGAACTCCCGCCACTGCGCTTGTGCCATGCCCGCGGCGCGGGACCGGGCGATGCTGTTGCCGATGAGGTCGCCGACCATCGCACCGGCGACGACCGCCGGTGAGCCGTAGGCGAAGGTGCTGCTCTGTCCATAGGCGACGGTGGTGCCGTAGAAGCGGGAGTAGGTACAGGGGGCGTCCAGGTAGACCAGGCCGGGCCCGATGAAGCCGGGCGCGACCAGAGTCGGCGGTGGCGCTCCCGCAGCGAGCCGCTGGTAGAGGTGAATCGCCTCGATCCAGCCTTGTTGGAGGGCCACCGCAGCCGGGGGCAGCCGGCGCGCGGGTGGACGATAGGCGGGTAGCAGCCGGCCGAGCCCGAAACTGAGAGCGTACGCCGCCAGCGCCCACGGCCCGGTGAGTCCGACCACGACGGCGCACACCCAGCGGCCGTACGCGAAGCGGCGACGCCGCCTGCCGTCGACGACTCCGAGGACCAATCCCACGATGATGGTGGCCGCGAAGGCGGCGATGTAGGCGAGCGAGATGGTGCCTGCCCACATCATGACCGGATAGCAGGGGCCGGTGACGCCGTCGATCCTGTCAGTCGACTCCGGGCCGTGCTCTGCGACGCACGTGTCGGACCGCTCGGCGAGGTGGTAGGCGAGCAGTCCGAACGCGAACAGCGCCGGCATGCCGACGGCCGTGACGACCCAGTGCCGCCCGCCCCGGCGAGCGGACGTCACCTGCTGCTGGCCTTTGCCGGGATGCGTCGCCATTCGGTTGTCCCCCTCAACCTTGCGTGGTGGGGACTGTACCGTGCGTGGAGCTGTCGTCAACGGCTGGCGTCAATGCGCCGATGAGACAACGGTGGCGTGGTAGTTGCCGGGGCGGACTGATCGGTCGAGGGTGCGGATGATCCGGTCGGAGTTGTCGTGCGGACCCTGCTGGAAGTACGGCGTGCCGTTCAGGCCGAACGTGACCCGGCTCGGTGGTTCCCCGGCCCCGAGGTATGGCGCGGCGCTGTAGAAGTCACGATGCGGCTCGAAACCGAGGCTCTCTGCGTAGTCGACGGCACCGAGGACCAGGTGGCGGGCAAGGTCGATCGGCGCCTCGACCGGTCCGTCGTCGTATGCCTCGAAGAAGTCCGCTACGAAGTACCGCAGTTCCTCCGGCTCTATGGTTGTCGGCGGCACCGCGTTCTTGACCCCGAGACAGTACGTGTCGACCAGGAAACCGCAGACGGTCACCGCGCTGTTTCTGCGCGGGCGACCAGGAGGCTGACCAGCCCGGCGCCCATGGCAATCGGCGGCAACTCGGCGTCATCGACCCAGCTCTCGGGCCGGTCGGCGATGCTCAGGCCGTTGCTCCACTGCCGGCTGATCCAGCAGCCCAGCAGCGGCAGCTCCGACGGGTGCACGCGCCCCGGCCGTACGACGTCGACGCCGCGTGCCAGCCGGGTGACCACCGCGCGGGTGACGCCGAGACCGCTGGCGATCTGCTTGGGCGTCTTGCCGGCGGCGCGCAGCGCCTGCGCCCGCTCCCTTAACTCCTTCGAATCCACCGCGCCCTCCTGGTGCCGCATCGATAGAGCGTCAACACACCGCCACGCGGCCGCAGGGCGATCACGCGCTCTCTGCGCCGCCAGGAGTGCCCTGCCGGGCAGCGCGATCAACCGTGCGGTGAGCCGTTGCGGTCCGTCAGATGCTGGCGCGGTAGCCGTTGATGCCGTCCGCACTGTTGATGAGCATGCCGGACGAGTCGTGCACGTTGCCTCTGGCCGTGGACAGTTGCGCGTCGACGGCACGAACCACCTCCGGTCGACCGCCGGCGAGGACCGCGCTCAGCGCGTTCTGGCTCGCCCACATCGTTCGGTGAATCTCGGCGAGCTGCCGCGATGCCCGGTTGAGCTGAGCCACCACGTTGTCGAGCCCACCGATCACCTGCCCGGCGATGCTGGCCGAGCCTCCTCGCGGTTGTCGCACCGGACGGCTTTCGCTCGTGCCGTTGCTGCGGGTGGGCCGCTGCAACGCCCGATGAGACCCACCCGCTGATACGGCAGCCCTTCTCTGATCGCGCCGTTCCCGAAGGTGATCGATACCGGCCACGACGAGCGCCTTGCCTTGGGAACCCACCATCCCGCCGATGATCGCTCCGCCAGTCGAGGCGACGGCCGGCGACACGGGCATCCCGTACTTGGCGCCCGCGAGGCCGGCCAGCATGCCCAGGCCCGCGCCGCCCCACTCAACCAGCTTGCCGAGCGCCTCTTTGGCGCTCTCGTACTTCAACCGCCGCGCGAACGGCCGCTCCTTCTTCTGCTCTCTACGCCTCTTGCGCCCGTATCTCATGACACGACGACGGGGTCCAGGAATGCGCAGCCTGTGGTGACCATCAGCGGAAGGTTCAGGGCGGTGTCCCGAGCGACCTCGTGCGGGGTTAGGCCGAGCACGTCCTCGCCCTCCTCCCGTTCCTCGGACTCGTCTGCGTAGTACACGCATGCCTCCCAGACATTCGGATGCAGGAAGGCATACGACCACTGCGAGTAGACCTGCACCGGCACGGCGATCTTGGGCTGGCCGGCGTGGCCGATGCGGTGGAGGTGTGGTTCTTCGGGGGTGGAACCGAGGCCCTCCGCCAGGGGGAGGAGCTTGTGGCGGCGGAAGACGGGTTCGAGGTCGCCGTCGGTGTCGAACTCGACGAGCAGGCCGCGGGCGATCAGGCTGTCGACCAGCCGGGTGGCCTGGGGCTCCGGGTTCGGGGCGGTCTCCAACATCCGGATCAGGGACTCGCGGTTTACATCGAGCTTGGCGTGGCGCTCGGCGTCCACGAAGGCCGCTGCCCAGACGGCGGCCTCGGTCTCAGTCAGCTCGATCAGGTCGTCCCCGAGGTGGATCTCGTAGCACTCGGGGATCGGGTCCGGTGGTCGCACGTAGCGGTAGCGAGGACCCATGGAAAGGCCGACGGGGACGATGACGCGTGGCATGGGGACCCCTCGGGTGTCAGAAGCCGGCGGCGTACCGCTTGGTCGTGTCGATCGCGCCCATCGCGAGCTGGGAAGCCTCGTTGAGCTTCGCCTTGACCTGCTCGATCTGGCTGATCGCCTGGCCGACCGCAGGGTGGTTAGTGCCGGCGGTGACGGCCTGCAACAGCGCCAGGCTCTGCTCCAGCGAGTCGTGCACGGCGCGGAGTTGGACGACGCTCTGCTGGGTCTGCTGACCGAATCGGTTGATGCCGGCCTTGATCTCCTCAATCGACGCCACCGCGACGACTCCTCCCGTGGGCATCGAGCATGTTCGCAGCGACCGTACCGGATCATGTACGGTCCGTCAGCCCTCGGTCGCTCATCGGTCAACGCGGAGACAGCTCAGTGCCGGGTGAGTAGCGGTGAGTGAGCTGCAGGATGTGATGTGCCGGTCGAGCGTGATTTCACACAGACATAAATATTTCTCTGTGAAATCACGCCGAGCAGGCAGGGACGGGTGTGAGGGCCGCACAAGTGGGAAGGCAGCGCCCGCTCTTCCGAGGCTATGGGTCGCGCCCCCGGGAGTTGCTTGCCAGGAGTCGGGCTACTGGCAGGCTCGGCTCCCGGACATCTCCTGCTTCACGCGAGCGACGAAGGCGGTCCATGCCGCCGGGTTGAATGCGAGGACCGGACCGTTCGGATCCTTGCTGTCGCGCAACCCCACGACGCCGGGCAGGTTGTCGGCCACCTCGACGCAGTCGCCGCCATTGTTGCTGCGGGTGGACTTGCGCCAGATAGCGCCGGTCAGGTCAGGCACGGGAGTACTCCTCTGCGACTTGGTTGATCATGCTCTTTGACTGAGCCTCGTTGAGTGCGCGGCTTGTCATGTCGGCCCAGATGGTGTTGTAGGCGGCCGTCTCGTGCGGCTTGTCGAGGTAGATCGCGCCGGTCGCAGACTCCAGGTAAGCCACCGGCGGCTCCACCTCCTTGCCGCTGCTGTCTTCCGGGAACTCCATGATTGAGAAGGCTCCGGACATGGCGCCAGCGTGAAGTCCGGCAGAAAAAGTCAGCACCCGCACGGTTACGTTCGGTAGCGCTGTTGCCTTGAGGATCTGGCTCAGCTGTTCAGCCATGACCGTGGCGTCACCGACCGGGCGCCGCAACACCGCTTCGTTAAGTATCACGCTAAGTTGCGGCGCGGCGAACCGGGTCAGCAGGGCTTGCCGCTCGATCCGAAGCTGGATGGCCCGCTCTTGCTCCTCGCTATCCTCTACGTCGATCGCTCCTCCGGGTACCTGAAAGACCTGCGCGGCGTAGGCGCGTGTCTGAAGTAGGCCCGGAACCAGTTCGGGCTGGTACTTGCGGATCTTCGTAGCGGCAGCCTCCAGTCCGATGTAGAGCTGGAACCAGCGCGGCAGACCGGAGCCGATGTAGTCGTGCCACCAGTTCTTGTTCTCACGAGTGGCGGCGGTCATCGCCAGCAGCAACTCGGCGTCCTCGGCCGAGGCCCCGTAGAGGTTGAGCATTTCCTTGACGTCGGCGGCGCGGAACCGGACGTTCTCGGCGCCGTTCTCGATGCGGTGCAGCGTTGCCCGAGCCCGGTCCAGGTCCTCGGCGGCCTGCTCCATGGTGAGGCCCGCCGTTCGACGTAGGGCTTCGAGCTTCCGGCCGATCTGTCGTCGCAGCATGGTCGTTCCGGTTACCGCCTGTGACACTCCGTGCCTCCGCTGTCGTGGCCATTGTCGACGTGTCTCTGTGTGATTAAACAGCCATGATGTATCAGAAACAATAGACATTTCACCGCGCGTGTTCGCTGTGCAGTCATCGTCAATCAAGCATCGTTCGTTAGACGTTGCATTTCATCCTCACCGATGCTTCACTCTCCACGCGGCCACTGTGGAAGTCCTGCTCAGAGGCCATGTCTGCCCTGTTGTCGTACTGCCGAGGAGGGCTGCGGTGGCAGGTGCCGGGCGGGTCCGTCGGTGCGCGGCGGCCGACGGACCCGCCGTCCACATCGCCTACGCCAACGAGAGCGAGGTCTGTCATGCGCATCCCATTCCGGCGGCGCGCCGGCCGGCACGACACCAGCCGCAGCGCGCGGCGCGGCAATCAGCGCGGCGAGCGGAGCCGTGCCCGTACCGGCACCTGCTATCGCGGGGCGACGTATCAGCCGTTGCGGCCGTGGCAGGTGCGGGAGCGGCGGTTCCGGCTGGGGCGGCGTGGCTACGACCCGGTGGAGGTGGCCGAGTTCCTCGACCGGGTGGCCGGTGACCTGGAGGCCGCCTACCGGCAGGTGGCGGTGGCCGACCGGGAGGCGGCCCGGGTCAGGGAGGCGCTGCGGCGGTGGCAGTCCGAGCAGGCCCAGGCGCGGCAGGCCGGCATCAACCACCGGCCAGGTGACGACGCGCCGGCCCACCGGGAGCAGGCGAACCAGGGACACCACCGGTGAGCGGGCGGTACATCGTGCATCTGCCGGTGGTCGCGCCCGACCTGCTCGACGCGCAGCGGCTGGCCCGGGTGGTGGCCCGCTGGGCGCTGGTGCTGCCGCAGACCGACCCGGGGGAGACCACCGTGTCTGCCGAGGACGAGCAGGGCGTACGCCATCGGGTCTTCTGCGATCTGCGGCTGGCGACCGGCGGGCGGTGCCTGCTGCGGGCCGACCACGATGGTGCGTGTGCGCGCCGGTTGGGTGGTGGGCGGCGATGAGCATGGTGGTCGACTGTGCCGAGTGTTCCGGTCTGGGCTTCGTGGTGCGGCGGTGCTCCTGCACGGACGGCGGTGACCGGTTCGTGGTGGACGGGGGCGAGTACCGCGACGAGGCGTACGCCGATTGTCAGGTCTGCGGCGGGGACGGCAGCGTGGTCGAGGCGTGTCATCGGTGTGGGCGGGGTGGGCGGCGGCGGGCACAGCTCGTGGTGACCGTGGTCAACCTGGACACCGGGGCGGCGGCGTCGCGGCGGTTGGTGCCGGGCGGGGTGCCGCCGGTCGACGCCGACCGGGTGCTGCGGGCCCGGTCGGTCGTGACCGAGCTGGCCGACGTCGTCGGGGTACGCGGGTTGCGGCCGCGCTGGGGGCGGCGGGAGATGGACGACACGCTGGTCTGGTTTCCGAAAACGTGGCGGCCCGACCTGCCGCCGCGGCAGCGGGGGATGCTGGAGGCGGCGGCCCTGGTCGGACGTGACTACGACCCGTGGTGGGTCTACGTCGGGCGGGGCAGCGAGCTGCCACCACCGCCCGATCCGGGGCGCGAGCTGGCGCGACTCTGTGGGCTGGCGGACCTGCTGCATCTCGATCTGGTGGTGGACGCCCGCCGCCGGTATGGCTCGCTGAACTGGCAGATCCGCTACGAGCTGCCCGGCTCGCCGGTGCTGGCCGAGGAACACTGCGGTGGTCCCGCCGACCTGGCGGCGGCGGTCGCCGGCACCACGGTGGCCAGCGCCATGCTGTTGCTCGACGAACGGGGGCGGCACGCACCCGCGTACACGGTGCGGGCGGAGCCGAGTGTCGGCGTACCGCTGCGGGTGGATCTGGACCGGCTCTCCCAGGCGGTTCACGCGGACCTGGCCGGCGCCGCGCCCGGGGCCCAGGCGATCTGGCGGGACGGGCGCTGGTGGCACACGCCGCTGTGCCCGGCCGGCAGCGTGGAGGAACTGCACGAGCGGGACACCGGCCAGATCGCCCGGTACGTGCGGGAGACGGTGCGCCGCGTCACCGAACCACCCGGCCCGGCGTGGTGGGGCGAGCCGATCGGGCATCGGCCCTGCCCGGACTGCCGGCCCGGCACTCGGCTGTGCCGCTGTGACTGCCGGATCGGCAGCCGGGGGGCCGATCCGCAGTGCCCGGACTGCTCCGGTGCTGGCTTCGCCCCATCGGTCATGCGCTGCTCCACCTGCAAGGGCGGCGGCCGGCTTCCGGCGGCGGTCGCGGTGACGGTGACCGACCTGCGCCAGGTCAGCCACGAAACCTGGCGGCCCGTCGCGGGCGAGCCTGCGCCGGTGGTCGGGCAGCAGCCCAACGGCACGCCGGTGCACCAGCTGGGCAGGCACTGGCGGCTGGGCCGCCACGCCACCGCCTTCGGGGTACGGCCGGCCGACCTGACCCGTCTCGACGAGGAGCAGCCGGTCGACCAGGATCTGCTCGACGGGACGGTGACCGTCTTCGACTCCGCCGTCGAGCCGGCCCGCCAGCACGTCGAGCGGATCGGTGCCGGCCTGCCCGGGGCCCGGCTGTTCGTGCTGGCCGCCGCGCCGGACACGCCCCCGCTGACCGACCTGCTGCGGCTCGCCCACGCCCTCGACCTGACCGCCGTGCTGACCTACTGCGACCACTGGCTCGACGCGGGTGACCCGACGAAGATCCAGGGTGAGCGGTGGGACGTGCGGCTTGCGCCCCGGGGCGTGGAGATCGGGGCGGAGTTCGCCTTCTGTCCCAGCGTCGAGCTGGCCGTGGCCCGGTGCGTCGAGTATCTGGACAGCCACCTGCTCGCCACCGTGCCCCGGGAGCCGGACCAGCCGGTGCCCACCCCGCAGACGGCCCCCTCGCCGCCGCTGCCGGACC
>NZ_JBFBAO010000023.1:0-32771 GCF_040682255.1 Micromonospora sp. NPDC051296
AGAATCACCTTCACCGAGGGTTGTCGCGGTGGCGACGGGCGGGCAGCCGATGGGTACGCCACGGCAGACCTCCTTCCCCGCCTCACGGGACGGGTCGTTAAAGGACGTCGGAACCTCCGGGCCGGCCGCGGGCGGTCGGCGGAGGGGCTCCGGTCACGTTACCAGTGGTCGACGCCCCGATCGCGGTCGGGCACGGTGTGCTACGCCACGATCGTGCGACATCCGCTGACCCACGGCTCAGCCTGGCGAAACGGGACAACTCACCCAGGGTGCCCAACGGGAAGGTCACGACCACTTGACCACGTGTACGAATCCCCGTACCGTCACGCTCCGTAGCGATCGCTGGGAGAACCCCGAGCAGCACTGGGAGTGTCCGAATGCCCTCTGAATACGCCAAGTCTCTGGGCGCCCGCCTGCGCTCCATCCGCCAGCAGCAGGGCCTGTCCCTGCAGGGAGTGGAGGAGAAGTCGAACGGGCGCTGGAAGGCGGTGGTGGTCGGCTCGTACGAGCGCGGCGACCGGGCCGTCACGGTGTCCCGCCTGGCCGAGTTGGCCGAGTTCTACCGCGTTCCGGTCTCAGAGCTGCTGCCCGACGGCAGCGGGGTGCGGCACGAGCCCACCAGCAAGATCGTGCTGGACCTGGAGCGGCTCTACGACGAGGCCAGCGAGGACCTCGCCTACGTCGCCCGGTACGCCCGCGCCATCCAGCAGCAGCGCGGTGACTACAACGGCCGGGTGCTGTCGATCCGCGCCGACGACCTGCGCGCCCTGGCGATCGTCTACGACGCCTCGCCGTCCGGCCTGATCGAGCGGCTCACCGAGCACGGCGTGCTGGTCGCCGACCCGCGCGCCTTCTTCGCCTCCTGACCTGCGCTGTCGCCACGAAGGGCCCGTGCCATCCGGCACGGGCCCTTTCGTCGGTACGCCTGGTGCGGCCGAGCCCGCCTCAGCGGGTGGCGTACTCGGCGATGCGGCCGAGTAGGCCGTTGAGGAAGCGGGGCGAATCGTCGGTCGACATCTGCCGGGCCAACTCGACCGCCTCGCTGATCGCCACCGCGTCGTCGATCTCGTCGACGTACAGCAGCTCGTAGACCGCGATCCGGGCGAGGTTACGGTCCACCACCGGCATCCGGTCCAGCGTCCAGCCTTCGGCGTAGCTGGAGATCAGCTCGTCGATCCGGTCCAGGTGACCGGCCACGCCCTCGACCAGACCCACCGCGTACCCGAGGTGATCTGGGCGCGGCTTCTCGATCCGCTCGACATAGCCGGCGAGCACCTCGCTCGGCGGACGATCACGCAGGTCGGCCTCGAAGAGCACGTCCAGCGCCCGCTTGCGCGCCTTGCGGCGCGCCGGCATCTGCTGCTTCGGACCCTCGGCCATCAGGCGCGGCCGAGGTAACGGCCGTCGCGCGTGTCGACCTTGATCTTCTCGCCGGTGGTGATGAAGAGCGGCACCTGCACGGTCGCGCCGGTCTCCACCGTCGCCGGCTTGTTGCCGCCGGTCGACCGGTCGCCCTGCAGGCCCGGCTCGGTGTAGGTGACCTCCAGCACGACGGAGGTCGGCAGCTCGATGTAGAGCGGCACCCCCTCGTGCGTGGCCACGGTCGCCTCGGCCTCGGGCAGCAGGTAGTTGGCCGCCTCGCCGACCGTCCCGCCGGCCACCGTGATCTGGTCGAACGTCTCCAGATCCATGAAGACGTAGTCCTCGCCGTCGGCGTAGAGGTACTGCATCGTGCGCTTGTCCACGGTCGCGGTCTCGACCTTGGTGCCCGCGTTGAAGGTCTTGTCGACCACCTTGCCGGACAGCACGTTCTTCAGCACCTCTTCCAGCATCGTCTCCAGCTCGGCGGCGGTGAACGGCAGGCCGCGGACCTGGTTGTAGGCGATCGCGTCGACCAGGTAGCGGGCCCGGATCACCTGGGCGAGCTGGCCCAGGTTCATCTCGGGGATGACCACCCGGTCGTACGACCGCAGCACCGCGCCCAGGTTGGCCGGCATGGGCGAGAGGTGCCGCAGGTGCGCCTGCGCGACCGGCAGCCCGCGCTGGCGCAGCGCACGGCAGGCGGCACCGATCGGCCCGTACGTCGAGCCCCAGCCGAGCACCAGCACCCGGGCGTCACCGTCCGGGTCCTCCACCTCGAGGTCCGGCACCGGGATCGCCTCGATCCGGGCGGCCCGGGTACGCACCATGAAGTCGTGGTTCGCCGGGTCGTACGAGATGTCACCGGTCTTGTCGGCCTTCTCCAGCCCGCCGATGCGGTGCTCCAGCCCGGCGGTGCCCGGGATGGCCCACGGCCGGGCCAGCGTCTGCGGGTCACGCAAATACGGCAGGAAGGTGGTGCCGTCCTCGCCGTTGGGCGCGGTGGCGAACTCGACCCGCAGATCCGGCAGGGACGCCACGTCGGGCAGCAGCCACGGCTCGGAGCCGTTGGCGACGTAGTTGTCCGACAGCAGGATGACCGGCGTGCGGTAGGTCAGCGCGATCCGCGCCGCCTCCAGCGCGGCGTAAAAGCAGTCGGACGGAGACTTCGGCGCGATCACCGCCACCGGCGCCTCGCCGTGCCGGCCGAACAGCGCCATGTTCAGGTCGGCCTGCTCGGTCTTGGTCGGCATGCCGGTCGACGGCCCGGCCCGCTGCACGTCGACGATGACCAGCGGCAGCTCCAGCGCCACCGCGAGGGAGATCGTCTCGCTCTTGAGGGCCACGCCCGGCCCGCTGGTCGTGGTCACGCCGAGCGCGCCACCGTAGGACGCGCCCAGCGCCGCGCCGATCGCGGCGATCTCGTCCTCGGCCTGCATGGTGGTGACGCCGAACCGCTTGTGCTTGCTCAGCTCGTGCAGGATGTCCGAGGCCGGGGTGATCGGGTACGCGCCGAGGAAGACCGGCAGGCCGGAGCGGACCCCGGCGGCGACGATGCCGAGCGACAGCGCGGCGTTGCCGGTGATGTTGCGGTAGGTGCCGGCCGGCATCTTCGCCGGCTTGATCTCGTAGCGGACGGCGAAGTCCTCGGTGGTCTCGCCGAAGTTCCAGCCGGCCTTGAAGGCGGCGATGTTCGCCGCGACCAGCTCGGGCCGCTTGGCGAACTTGCGCTCCAGGAACCGCAGGGTCGACTCGTACGGCCGGGAGTACATCCAGCTGAGCAGGCCCAGGGCGAACATGTTCTTGGCCCGCTCGGCGTCCTTCTTGGACACGTCGAGTTCGGCCAGCGCGCCGATCGTCATCGAGGTCAGCGCCACCGGGTGCACCGCGTACCCGGCGAGGGTGTCGTCGTCGAGCGGGCTGCTCGCATAGCCGACCTTGGCCAGGTTGCGCTTGGTGAACTCGTCGGTGTTGACGATGATGTCGGCCCCGCGGGGCAGGTCGACGAGGTTCGCCTTGAGCGCCGCCGGGTTCATCGCCACCAGTACGTTCGGCGCGTCGCCGGGGGTGAGGATGTCGTAGTCGGCGAAGTGCACCTGAAAGCTCGACACGCCCGGCAGGGTGCCGGCGGGAGCCCGGATCTCAGCCGGGAAGTTGGGCAGCGTGGAGATGTCGTTGCCCAACTGCGCGGTCTCCGAGGTGAATCGGTCACCGGTCAGCTGCATGCCGTCGCCGGAGTCGCCGGCGAACCGGATCACCACCCGGTCCAGTTGACGGATCTGCTTGGTCACGGCCGCACCTCACTTCGCTGAGCGCCGTGGCGCGGCCGGCTGAACTGGATGGTGACCTCGCCTTGCCCGGCCACGAGACCTCCTTGACGCGCCGCTGTACCGGCCGTCCGTGAACGCCGGCCCGCTTGTGTTTCCTCACCCGAGAGCCTACGTCGAAACAGGCCCGCGCCTTCCCCGGAGGTCCGTCGACTGGGATCGGAATGTGAGGGTTTATACGGCGTCTTGCGGCGTTTCGCCCGGCACGCCGTAATCCAGATCACCGCCCGTCCGGCGGCCCCGGTCGGGAGCCCGACAGACCCCGGCGGATCGGTGGGGGCGGTAGGCTGACCGACCGTGACCGGTTACCTGGGCTCGTACGCGACGCTCGGGCTGCTGCTGCTCGCCAGCGTCCTCTTCTTCGTCGTTGCGTTCTCGGCCAACCGGGTGCTGCGTCCCGCCCGCCCGGCGGACCCGCCCGGCAAGCGCGCCAACTACGAGTGCGGCATCGACCCGGTCGGGGGCGACTGGGCGCAGATGCAGATCCGCTATTACGTCTACGCCTATCTCTACGTGCTGTTCGCCGTCGAGGCGGTGTTCCTCTTCCCGTGGGCGGTGGTCTTCGACCGGCCCGGCTTCGGGCTGGTCACCGTGGTCGAGATGGCGATCTTCGTGGCCGTCCTCGCCCTCGGGCTCCTCTACGCCTGGCGCCGCAACATCCTCCGCTGGACCTGATCCCGGCGGTTCAGGCGAGGCCGCGGCGGGTGACGGTGGGCGGGCGGTGGCCCTGAATCGAGGCGACCATGTCCAGGACCCGACGGGTCTGGCGGACCTGGTGCGCCCGGAAGACCCGGGCTCCCAACCAGGCGGAGACCGCCGTCGCGGCCAGCGTGCCCTCCAGCCGCTCGGTGACCGGCAGGTCGAGCGTCTCGCCGATGAAGTCCTTGTTCGACAGGGCGACCAGCAGCGGCCAGCCGGTGGCAGCCAGTTCCCCGAGCCGACGGGTGATCTCCAGCGAGTGGCGGGTGTTCTTGCCGAAGTCGTGCGCCGGGTCGATGAGGATCCCGTCGGCGCGCACGCCCAGCGACACCGCGCGCTCGGCCAGCCCGGTCACCGTCGTCACCACGTCGGCCACCACGTCGTCGAAGGCGGCCCGGTGCGGCCGGGTCCGCGGGCTGAGCCCGCCGGCATGGGAGCAGACCAGTCCGGCGCCGGTCTGCGCGGCGACCCGGGCCAACGCCGGATCGGCCCCCGACCAGGTGTCGTTGAGCAGGTCCGCGCCGGCCGCCACCGCCTCCACCGCGACCTCGGCGCGCCAGGTGTCGATCGAGATGACCAGCTCCGGAAAGGCGGCCCGGACGGCGGCGATGGTGCCGACCGTGCGGCGGATCTCCTCGGCGGCGTCGACCTCCGCGCCCGGCCCGGCCTTCACCCCACCGATGTCGACGATCTCCGCGCCCTCGTCCACCGCGCGCTCCACCGCCCGCAGGGCGCTGTCGGCGGCGAACGTCGCGCCCCGGTCGAAGAACGAGTCCGGGGTGCGGTTGACGATCGCCATCACCACCAGATCGTCGGGGCCGAACGTCCGTCCACCGAGCCGCAGCACCCCGGCCACGCCGCCTCCTTCATCGCCCTGGGCCGCCGGATCACGCCGCCGGCCACCGGTGACGCTATCCCGTCGCAGGTCGCGGGCCCCCGTCCGGTACGCCGCGCCGGGTGGGGTCGCCCCGCTCCCGTTGGCGTGCCACGATCAGTGCATGGGTCAGCTTCTGCTCCTGCTGGTCGTGGCGGTCACCGTCGCGGCGGTGGTGTTCGGCGTGACGGTGCTGGTCACCGGCCGGGATCCCGGTCTGGTGCCGGCCGAGGCGGACGGGCGGGCGGTGCCATTGCCCGGTGAGCGGCCGCTCCGTGAGTCGGACGTGGGCGAGGTGCGCTTCGACACCGCGCTGCGCGGGTACCGGATGGCCCAGGTCGACCAGGCGATGCGCCGGGCGGCGTACGACATCGGCTACAAGACGGAGCTGATCGGCGTACTGGAGGCCGAGGTGGCCGCGCTGCGGGAGGGGCGGACGGTCGAGGCCGACGCCCTGCGGCAGGCCCGCGAGCAGTCCTCCGGCCCGGCCACCGCCGCAGAGGCCGGCGGCACGCCCGCCGAGGACGCCAGCACGCCGGAGCCGGGCGGCACGCCGGCCGAGGGCGACAGCGCGGCGGCCGGCGCTCCGGCCGAGGACAACGGCCGGGCGCAGGCCGACCGGCCGGAAACCGCCGACGGGGTACGCGGGGCGGCGGAGCCGGTCACCACCGGGGCACCGGAGGCCGAGCCACACCATCCCGTGGTCCGCTCGGAGTCGGCGTGAGCGACCCGGGCGCCCCGGACGATCTTCGCGAGGCGGCCCAGCGCGGTGCCGGTGAGGTCACCGCCACCGTGATCGTCAACGCGTCCGCGGAGAAGGTCTTCGCCGCCCTGCTGGCCTGGGAGCGGCAGTCCGACTGGATCCCGTTCACCACGGTGCGGGTGGTCGAGGGCGACGGTGGCGAGGGCAGCCTGGTCGAGTCCGTCACCACGCTCGGCCCGGCCGTGCTGCGGGACAAGATGCGGGTGGTCCGGGTGGACGCGCCGTACGAGATCGGCGTGGTGCACTGCGGCACGCTGCTGCGCGGCCCGGGCGTGCTGCGCTGCACCCAGCTGGAGAGCGGCCGCAGCCAGGTGGTCTGGCACGAGTGGTTCCACCTGCCCGGCGGGGCGGCCGGCCGGGTGGCCTGGCCGGTGCTCTGGCCGGGCTCGAAGCTCAGCCTCACCCAGGCGTTGCGGCGGTTCGCCCGCCAGGTCGAGCAGGGCCGCCTGCCCTGACCGGCGGCGGGGGCTGTCGGAGGGCTCGCCTAGCCTGGATGGCGTGACTGAACTGGTGATCGGTGCCGACGGGCTGGCCCGCTGCGGCTGGGGGGCGAGCACCCCCGACTACGCGGTCTATCACGACACCGAGTGGGGTCGCCCGTTGCGCGGCGACGACGCCCTCTACGAGCGGATGACGCTGGAGGCGTTCCAGTCCGGGCTGTCCTGGTTGACCATCCTGCGCAAGCGGCCGGCGTTCCGGCTGGCCTTCGACGACTTCCGGATCGAGACCGTGGCCGGCTACGGCGAGGCCGAGGTGGATCGGCTGCTCGCCGACGCGGGCATCGTCCGTAACCGTGCCAAGATCGAGGCGGCGATCGCCAACGCCCGCGCCGCGCTGGAGCTGCCGGCGGGGCTGTCGGAGCTGCTCTGGTCCTTCGCTCCGGCGCCCGGCCGGGCCCGGCCGGCAACCTACGCGGCGGTGCCCGCGCTGACCGACGTCTCCACGGCGCTGGCCAAGGCACTCAAGAAGCGGGGCTTCCGGTTCGTCGGCCCGACCACGGCATACGCGCTGATGCAGGCCACCGGGATGGTCGACGACCATCTCGTGGGCTGCCACGTCGTGACGTCCGAGGCAGGCGTGATGGGATGAGGGCATGACGACCGACACCGCACACCGGGTGAACGGAGCGAGCCACGCGGGCGGCGCGGGCACCTGGGCGGTGCTCCTGCCGGCCGGCCGGTACGACGCCGAGCGGCTCGTCCACCACGACACGCTGGAGTTGACTGGGCTGGACGATGTGGCGCTGCCCCGCCCGGGTGATCAGGTCGCGGTGCTGGCCGACGAGCCGCCCCGGCTGGTGGCGGTGGGCCGGGTGGCCGCGCCGACGACCCGCCGCCCGGAGGATCCGGACGACCCGCAGTCCGACCGGGGTCCCGACGCGTTGGTCGTGGCGTACACCCGGCGGGCCTTCGACGAGCCGGTGCCGGCCGACGCGCTGGCCCTCGGCGGACCGGTGACCGCGCTCGATCCAGGCGCGTTCCGCGAGTTGGTCGACCGGCTCGGCCCGCCGCCGCAACGCCGGTCCTGGCTGGTCAGCCTGGATCTGCCGATCGAGGCCGACTCGCCGGCGGAGGCGGTCCGGCTGTTCTGGGCGTACGTGCAGGAGTTGGGCCCACGGGAGCTGCCCGCCTTCGTGTCGCCCTCGGGCGACGAGCTGGCCATGCAGGCTTTCGTGCTCGGTGCCGAGGCGAACCAGGATCCGGAGGAGGACGACTGACCCGCCGGCACCGCAGCGCCGTCCGCCAGCGCGGCAGCGTTCTCCGCCGGCGGCTCAGCGGCCCTCGAAGACCGGCTTCTGCTTGTTGACGAACGCCATCGTGGCCGCGTGGTGGTCCGTGGTGCGGCCGCAGATCGCCTGCGCCTGCGCCTCGGCGGCCAGCGCGTCGGCCAGGGTGCCGGCGTCAGCGACGGAGAGCTGACGCTTGATCGCCCCGTACGCCACGGTCGGGCCGGCGGCGAGCCGGGCGGCGAGTTCCTGGGCGGTCGGCAGCACGCTGTCGTCGTCCACCATCCGGGTGAGCAGGCCCAGCCGCCACGCCTCCTCGGCGCGTACCGGCTCGGCCAGCATCAGCAGCTCGACGGCCTTGGCGTGGCCGACCAGCCGGGGCAGCGTCCAGGACGCGCCGGTGTCGGCGGCGAGCCCGACCTTGGCGAACGCCATCAGAAAGCTGGTCGACGGCCCGCCGATGCGGATGTCGGCCAGGAACGCCAGCGAGGCACCCGCCCCGGCGGCCATCCCGCGCACCGCGGCCACCACCGGCTTGGGCAGGTTGGCCAGCCGGGCGGCGATCGGGTTGTAGTGCGCCGCGACGGTGTCCAGCGGCTTCCCGGTGCCCGACTGGAGGGTGGCCACGTGCTCGCGCAGATCCTGGCCCGCGCAGAACGAGCCGCCCGCCCCGGCGAGTACCACCGCCCGGCAGGTGCGGTCGGCCTCCAGTTCGGCGAGGGTGTCCCGGAGCGCTTCCTTGAGCGCCACGTCGAGCGCGTTCATCGCCGCCGGGCGGTTCAGCGTGAGGGTGGCGACGGCATCGGTGCGGTCGACGAGCAGCGGCTCGGTCACGTCTGGCGGCCCTTCTGTTGGACTATCCGGTTACCACCGTCGAGGCACTGCTCGACGTACCGGTCCGCGGCTGGCCGGAGCCGGGCCGCGTGCCGGTCGAAGAAGCCGGCCGCGGCGGTGCCGGGCCAGCGTTCGGGCAGCAGCGCCGGGGGCAGCTGCGGGTCCCGGAAGAGGAAGGTACGCCACGCGTGCACCAACCGGAATCGGGCCGCGTACGCCTCCTCGTCGCCGCTGCGGACGGTGATCCCGGTGAGCAGCGGTCGCTGGTCGGCGACGAACTGCTCGTACGCCCGGCCGATCTCGGCCAGGTCCCAGGCCCGGCGGACCAGGCCCATCGCGCCCGGGGTGCCCGCGGCGTGCGCGGCGCTGAACCGCTCGAAGCGTACGCCTGCCTCGCTGAGCAGCACGTCGACGTCCTCGGCGGGCCGGGTGGCCACCCAGGTCTGCTCGTCGAGCGTGCCGTAGCCGAGGAAGCGCAGGTTGGCGGCGAGCCGCTGGCGGTCCCGGCGGGCGCTCGGCGCGTCCAGCACCAGCAGGTCGAACCGCCCGTCCCAGCTGACCCGGCCGGTGCGGTAGATCCGGGAGGCGGCCTCGTCCAGCCGGCGGGCCGCCTTCGGTGTGATCGAATATCCCGGTCCGGAGGTCAGCTTCACCGGTTCGAGCCAGCCCTGCCGCACCATCCGGGAGACCGCCGTCCGCACGGCCGGCGGGGCGATCCCGAGCGGTGACAAGAGCCTGACCAGGGCGGCAACGGGTGCACGACCACCCCGGGGCCGGAGGTGGTCGCCGTACAGGTCGAAGAGCGCCGACCGTGCCTGCATGACCGCACATTGTGACAGGCCATCTCGGGATAAGCTAGATGCTGTTACATCAATGCTGCTTCGGTTTGGGTCCGGCGGTGTTCATCAGGGAAAATCGTTGGTCGACACTCCCGCGCAAGTTGCGGGTGGTCATGGCGAAGTGGCTGTGGGGCAACCCACCGACCCTGGTGTAGGTCTGAGGGGAGACAACATGGCGGCGATGAAGCCGCGGACGGGCGACGGTCCGCTGGAAGTCACCAAGGAGGGCCGGGGCATCGTCATGCGGGTCCCGCTGGAGGGCGGTGGCCGGCTCGTCGTCGAGATGACTCCCGACGAGGCGACGGCGCTCGGTGACGCGCTCAAGGCGGCCGCCGGCTGATCAAGGCCGGTTCGTCGGCGACGCTCGCCGCCGCGGAACGGTTCGTCCGGGGCGGGTCTCCAGGAGGCCCGCCCGTGCCCTGAGCCACCGGCTCCGCCGGTGGCTCAGGGCCTTCACACCATCTTCCGGGGCCAATCGCCCCGAGCGCACCATTCGCGGGGCGTCCACCCCCGCGCCCTTCTTCAGGAGGTACGGCTCCGCGTGCTCGCCATCCGTCTGACCGCCGAGCCGGACCGGCTCGACACCGTGGCCCTGCCCGTCCGGCCCGGAGCCTCCGACGACGCGCCGGCAGAGCCGGTGCCGACCGCGGTGGCGATGCCCGACGGGGTCGCCGAGGAGGCGGCCGCGCTCGCCCCGATGGCGCGGTTCGCCGGCCGGGCCGGCGAGGTCCGTGGCCAACTACGACCGGGGCGCACGCCCGCCCGGTTGCTGCTGCTCGGCGTCGGCGAGGGCGACGAGGCGGCCTGGCGGACGGCCGGCGCGGCGGTGGTCCGGGTGGCCCGAGATGAGACGCATGTCACACTCGCGCTGCCGGCCGGGGTGTCACCGGAGGTGGTCCGGGGCCTGGTCGAGGGGCTGCTGCTCGGCTCGTACCGGTTCCGGCTGGGCACCGACGCCGACGCTCCGGCGCTGGCCGGCGTCGACCTGGCGGTCACCGACCCCGAGTCGTACGAGCGGGCCGTGGAACTGGCGCGGACGACCGCCCGGATGACCCGGCTGGCCCGCGACCTCACCAACACCCCCTCCTCGGTCAAGAACCCGCAGTGGTTCGCCGACCAGATCGCCGAGGCCGCCGCTGACCTGCCCGGACTCCGGCTGCGGGTCCGCGAGCCGGAGCAACTGGCCGCCGAGGGATTCGGCGGGATCCTCGCCGTCGGCGGCGGCTCGGCCAGCGGCCCACGCCTGGTCGAGCTGGACTGGCAGCCGGCCGACGCCCGCACCCACGTGGTGCTGGTCGGCAAGGGCATCACCTTCGACACCGGCGGCATCTCGATCAAGCCGGTGCCGGCGATGAAGCTGATGCGCAAGGACATGGCCGGTGCGGCGGCCGTCGTCGCGGCGACGCTCGGCGCGGCGGCGCTGCGGTTGCCGGTCCGGATCACCACGCTCGCCCCGCTGGCCGAGAACATGGTCAGCGGCGCCGCGTTCCGGCCGGGCGACATCGTCCGGCACTACGGCGGGCTGACCAGCGAGACGACAAACTCGGACGCCGAGGGGCGGCTGGTCCTGGCCGACGCGCTGGCGTACGCCGTGCAGGAACTCAAGCCGGACCTGCTTCTCGACCTGGCGACCCTGACCGGGGCGAACGCGGTCGCGCTCGGCACCCGCACCGGTGCCCTCTACAGCGACAACGACCAGCTCGCCAAGGACCTGCTGGCCGCCATCGACGCGGCCGGCGAGGCCGCCTGGCGGATGCCGCTGCCCGCCGACTACGTGGAGCACCTCGGCAGCGACCTGGCCGACCTGCACAGCGCCCCGACGCAGGGCGCCGGTTCCGTGCTGGCCGCGCTCTACCTGCGGGAGTTCACCGGCGACCTGCGGGAGCACTGGCTGCACATCGACATGTCCGCACCCTCCTGGTGCGAGCGCGACGACGCGGAGCTGACCCGGGGCGCGACCGGTTGGGGCGTACGCGGGCTGCTGCGCTGGCTGGCCACGCTGTCCTGACCCCGGCCGGGGCCGCCGGCCGGGTGCCGGCGGAATCCGTCGGCCGACGCTCGGCCGGGCTGCGGCCGGGTCAGCACCTGATCGCGGCGAGCAGCCCGTGCCCGACCGGCAGCACCGCCGGGATCCAGTGCTCCGACTCGCGGACGGCCTTCACCGTCTCGCGTACCGTCACCGTTTCCGCGTCGCGGGCCGCCGGGTCGCCGATCCGGCCCCCAGCGAGCGCGCCGTTGAGCACCAGCACACCTCCCGGGCGCAGCAGCCGCAGCGCGGCGTCCACGCAGGCGGTGAAGCCGGTCGCCTCGGCGTCGACGAAGACCAGGTCGTACGCGCCGTCCGCGAGCCGGGGGAGCACGTCCAGCGCCCGGCCGGTGATGATCCGCGTGCGGCCCGCGACGAAGCCGGCCTCGGCGAAGATGCGCCGCGCGATCCGCTGGTGCTCCACCTCGACGTCGATGGTGGTGAGCACCCCGTCGGCGCGCATGCCGCGCAGCAGCCACACGCCGCTGACCCCGGTGCCGGTGCCGATCTCGACCACCGCGCGGGCGTTGCCGGCGGCGGCGAGCAGGCGCAACGCCGCGCCGGCCCCCGGGGTGACCGCCTCGAGACCGACCTCGCGGGCGAGGCTGCGCGCGGTCCGCAGCACGAGATCCTCCGTGACGTACGACTCGGCGAAGTGCAGAGCCGGGTTCGTCGAACTGCCGGAACCGGCGACCGTGGCGATGGGACACCTCCGGGCAGCGAGCATGAAGCGCAGGGCGGGTGGGCACTGTGACTCTAGAGGCGGCCCGCCACGGGCGCAGCCGCGCGTCCACCCGCAGTGACAACCGCTGACCCCGCGCGGCGCATCCGTGCAATCCTGGAAGCGGTATCCGGTCGACCGCACCGGGGCGGCGCTCGATCGCGGATCGTGGATACCGGGGACGGACTGGGAGGCACCGAGTGACCGACGGCTGGGACTGGCGCCAGCCCGGCGCGGGCGGCGCACCGGCGGGGCAGCCGGGGCCCGGACAGCCGCCGGCGGGCTCGCCGGCGACACCGGGGGAGGACGGCCACGCGACCGCTTCGCCGTGGTGGTCCGACGCGCTCGCCGACCCGTGGCGGGATCCGAACGCTCCGACGGCGGTGGTGATACCGGCGGCGCCGGTCCCTGGCACCGAGCCGGAACCGGTCTCCGATCCGGACGCGCCCGGCCGGCCGAAACTGCACCAGATGATGCTCATCCCGCTGGTCGCCGCGCTGCTCGCCGGCACGCTCGGCGGCGCACTCGGGTATGCCTTCGCCGTCCGTGGCGGCGCGGCTGGGACGGTGCTCGGCGCCGCGCCGGGGTCGGCCCCCACGCTCGCGCAGCGCCCGCCGGAGTCGCTGGCCGGGGTCGCGGAGCGCGTCCTGCCCAGCGTGGTCACCGTCCGGGTGGCCGGGGTGGGCGGCACCAGCGAGGGCTCCGGCTTCATCGCCAGCGCCGATGGGCACGTGATCACGAACGACCACGTCGTCGCCGGCGGCACCGGCCAGGCGTCGGTGATCTTCAACGACGGGAGTTCGGCCTCGGCGACGCTGGTCGGCCAGGACCCGGAGTCCGACATCGCTGTGATCAAAGTCTCCCGCGCCGGCCTGCGCCCGGTCGAGTTCGGCGACTCCGACGCGCTGGCGGTGGGCGACCCGGTGCTGGCCATCGGTTCGCCGCTGTCGCTGGCGAACACGGTCACCGCGGGCATCGTCAGTGCCCTGGACCGGACGATGCAGGCGGGCGAACCGGGCGGCCCGACGCGCTACTACGCGGCGATCCAGACCGACGCCGCGGTCAACCACGGCAACTCAGGCGGGCCACTGGTCGACGCGGCGGGGCGGGTGATCGGCGTCAACTCCACAATCAAGTCGCTGGTCGCGGACGGCCAGGAGGCCGGCAACATCGGCCTCGCCTTCGCCATCCCGATCAACCAGGCCAAGCGGATCACGCAGGACATCATCGGCACCGGCAAGGCCCGCCGGACGGTGATCGGCGCCCAGGTCGGCGGGCCCGGCTCGGGTAGCGGCGGCTCCGGGGTACGCCTCGCGGCGGTTGAGCCGGCCGGCCCGGCAGCCGGCGCGGGGCTCAAGGCCGGCGACGTGATCCTGAAGCTCAACGGTCGCCCGATGACCGAGCCGACCGACCTGATCGCCCTGGTCCGCAAGTACGCGCCCGGCTCGGTGGTGACCGTCGAGTACCGCCGGGGATCCGACCGGCAGAACGCCTCGGTGACCCTCGCCGCAGATGCGAAGTGACCCTCTCACCCTCTTCTGGCGAGGCCCCTGACGTGCGTAGTCTGGCTGCGGTAGCCAGGAGGAGGCCTAGGTGTTCGAGAACCTGAACATGTGGGAGGTCGGCGCGCTGCTGCTGCTGGCGCTGCTGATCTTCGGCGACCGGCTGCCCGCGGTGATCAGTGACGGGCTGCGGATGGTGCGCAACCTGCGCAACATGGCCCGCAACGCCACCACCGACCTGAGCAAGGAGCTGGGCACCGACATCCAGCTGGAGGATCTGCACCCCAAGGCGTTCATCCGCAAGCACCTGCTCAGCGAGGAGGACGAGCAGGCGATCCGGAAGCCGTTGCAGGGCGTCTACGACAACCTGCGCGCGGACGTCACCAACGTGCACAACGATCTCAAGGAGGTGGCCACGGCGGCAGATCCCCGCACGCCCGGCACCTCCTCGACCGGCGGCGGCACCGCCACCCCGGCGCCGGCTCCGCGCGCCGCCAACTACGACGAGGTCACCTGAGGCAGTTCAGGGCCTCGGCTCGACCCAGGCCCTAGCGGCCGGACGGCTTGAGGCCCAGCGGCTTGCCGAGCAGCGACTCGCGGCGCAGCGCGAGCCGGTCGGCGACCTGGCCCAGGGCCTTCGCCGCCGGGGAGTCCGGCGCGGCGAGCACGATCGGGTTCCCCTCGTCGCCCGCCTCGCGGACCCGGGTGTCGAGCGGCACCTGACCCAGCAGCGGCACCTGGGCGCCGATGGTCTGCGTCAGCGAGTCGGCGACCGTCTGGCCACCGCCGGCCCCGAAGATCTCCATCCGGGAACCGTCCGGCAGCTCCAGCCAGGACATGTTCTCGATCACGCCGACCACCCGCTGGTGGGTCTGCAGGGCGATCGCGCCGGCCCGCTCGGCCACCTCGGCGGCGGCGGCCTGGGGCGTGGTGACCACCAGGATCTCGGCGTTGGGCAGCAGTTGGGCCAGGGAGATGGCCACGTCGCCGGTGCCCGGCGGCAGGTCGAGCAGGAGGACGTCGAGGTCGCCCCAGTAGACGTCGGCGAGGAACTGCTGCAACGCGCGGTGCAGCATCGGGCCGCGCCAGACCACGGCGGCGTTGCCGGCGGTGAACATGCCGATCGAGATGACCTTCACGCCGTGCGACTGCGGCGGCATGATCATGTCTTCGACCCGAGTGGGGCGGCCGTCCGCGCCGAGCATCCGGGGCACGGAGTGTCCGTAGATGTCCGCGTCCACCACGCCGACGGAGAGGCCCCGGGCGGCCAGTGCCGCAGCCAGGTTCACCGTCACGCTGGACTTGCCCACCCCGCCCTTGCCGCTGGCCACCGCGTACACCCGGGTGCGGGAGCCGGGCTGGGCGAACGGGATGACCGGCTCCTCGGTCGCGCCGCCACCGCGCAGCTTGGCCTGGAGTTCCTGGCGCTGCTCGGTGCTCATCACGCCGAACTCGATCTCCACGCCGGTGACCCCGCTCACCGCGCCCACGGCGGCGGTGATGTCCGACCGCAGTTTGTCCTTCAGCGGGCAGCCGGCCACGGTGAGCAGCAGCTCGACCCGGACCACACCGTCCTCGCCGACCTCGGCGGAGCGCACCATGCCGAGTTCGGTGATCGGCCGGCGGATCTCCGGGTCGTTGACGGTGGCCAGGGCGGCCTGGACTGCGTCGTTGACGGTGCTGACGGGAGCTGACATGCCCGCAATGCTACGTCGGTCGCCATCCGCCACCTGCGCCAGCGGCGGTGGTTGTGAGCGAGTCGATCAGCTCTCCGGGTGACGGTGGCACCGGCGTCGTGGTGCCCCTCACCGGGAGCGGTCGCCGTCCACCTCGTCGCGAGGTTCGTCGAGCCCGGCACCGTCGGCCGTGCCGGGGACCGCCCCCTCCCGTTGCCGGCGCTCCAGCCGCTGCCGCCGTTGCGCCGCCTCGTCCAGCTCCTCGGCCAGCCGGGACAGCTCCGAGCGGACGAAGTCCCGGGTCGCCACCTCGCCCAGCGCGATCCGCAGCGCCGCGATCTCCCGGGCCAGGTACTCCGTCTCGGCCTTCTGCATGGTCGCCCGCCGCCGGTCCTCCTCAAGGGCCACCCGGTCCCGGTCCGACTGGCGGTTCTGCGCCAGCAGGATCAGCGGTGCCGCGTACGACGCCTGGATGGACAGGATCAGGGTGAGGAAGGTGAAGGTGTACGGGTCGAAGCGCAGGCTCGCCGGCACCAGGGTGTTCCAGACGAACCAGAGCGCTAGGACCAGGGTCATGTAGACGATGAAGAGCGCCGTGCCCATGCCACGCGCGATGCCCTCGGCCCACCGGCCGAAGGTCTCCTGGTCGACCCGGGGGAGCCGCACCCCACGCGGCTCCCGCGGCAGGTCCAGCCGCTCGCCCCGTCGCTGCTCAGTCATGCGTACTCTCCGTCGCCGCGTCGGGGGCCGGCGTGCTCGCCGCCGAGTCCGGGGCGGTGCTCGTCACCGCGTCGCGGTCCCGCCAGTCTCGGGGCAGCGAATGGTCCAGCACGTCGTCGACGGTGACCGCGCCCACCAGCCGGTTGTTCCGGTCGATCACCGGCATGGCCACCAGATCGTAGGTCGCCATCCGGCGAGTGATCTCCGGCAGTGGGGTGGTCGGGCGCAGTGGGTCGATGTCGTTGACCACCACCCCACCGAGCAGGTCGGCCGGGGGCTCGCGGAGCAGCCGCTGAAAGTGCACCATGCCGAGGTAGCGGCCGGTGGGAGTGGTCATCGGCGCGCGGGTCACGAACACCTGCGCGGCCACCGCCGGGGAGAGCTGTTCCTCGCGGATCCGCGCCAGCGCCTCCGCGACCGTGGCGTCCGGTGGCAGGATGACCGGTTCGGAGGTCATCACGCTGCCGGCGGTGCCCTGCGTGTACTTCAGCAGCTGCCGTACCGAGTCGGCCTCGTCCGGTTCCATCAGGTCGAGCAGCACGTCCTGTTCCGGCGGGGACAGCTCGCCGAGCAGGTCGGCGGCGTCGTCCGGGTCCATCTCCTCCAGGATGTCGGCGGCCCGCTCGCGGCCCAGCGTGGCGAGGATCTCGACCTGGTCGTGCTCGGGAAGTTCGCTGAGCACGTCGGCGAGCCGCTCGTCGTCCAGGGCCGCGGCGACCTCGATGCGCCGGGTGTCGGGGAGATCCTGCAAGGCGTTCGCCAGGTCGGCCGGGCGCATGTCCTCCAGTACGGCCAGCAGGTTGGCGGTGCCACGGTCGTCGGCGACGCCACTGAGCCCGCGTACCTTGTCCCACTCGACCTGGTGCAGGTTGCCCCGGCGGGCGAGCCGGCCGGTCTGTTCGCGTACCGCAACCCGGGTGAGCGACCACTCGCCGCTCCGGCTGCACTCCATCGCGACGTCCACCACCGTCGCCGCTCGGCCGTCCGGTTCGACCTGCACCCGGCGGTCCAGCAGTTCCTGGAGCACCAGCAGCTCGTTCGGGCGCTTCTCGAACCGGCGCAGGTTCAGCGTGCCGCTGCCCAGCACGATCGCGTCGGCGTCGATCGAGGTGATCCGGTTGATGGAGAGGAAGATCCGCCGGCGCATCGGCATCTCGGCGACCAGGCCCACCACCTCGGGCGGCCGTTGGGTCGGGCGCACCCGGGCAACCGCGTCGCGTACCCGGCCCACCTGGTCGCCGTTGGGGTCGAAGACGGCGACTCCGGCGAGGCGGGCGATGTACACCCGGGTCGGCGTGCTCACGGGCATCAGCCTAGGGCGTCCGGCGAAGTCCCGGTCGGGCTGTGACTTCGGCACCCGCCCTGAGGGCCTACTGTTTATCAACATGTCGACCTTGGCTTACGAGATCGTGGACGTCTTCACCGACCGTCCGTACGCGGGGAACCCGCTCGCGGTGGTGTTCGGCGCCGAAGGGCTGGCCACGGAGCAGATGCAGGCGCTGGCCCGGGAGTTCAACCTCTCGGAGACGGTTTTCGTGCTGCCCGCGACCCAGGTCGGCGCCACCTACCGGGCCCGGATCTTCACCCCGGTCGAGGAGTTGCCGTTCGCCGGCCATCCCAGCGTCGGCGCGGCGGTGACCGCCAGCCGGCGGGGTCTGTTCGGTGCGGGGCAGGTCACCCAGGAGTGCGGGGCCGGGGTGCTGCCGATCGAGGTGACCGAGGGCGGGGCCACGCTCACCGGTGGCACCCCCACCCTCGGCCCCGAACTGGACCTGGAGCCATTGCTGGAGATGGCCGGACTGACCGCCGAGGATCATCTGGGGCCGCCGCCCCGGGTGGCTGGCTGCGGCCTGGAGTTCCCGTTCCTGCCGGTGCGCCCGGACGCCCTGGCGAGGGCTCAGGTGGACTCGGTGGCGGCCCGGCGCTACGGGATCGAGCATGTCAGCGTCTTCTCCTGGAACGCCGCCACGCAAACCGCGCACGCCCGGGTCTTCGTCCCCGGCCTCGGCGTACCCGAGGACCCGGCGACCGGATCCGCCGCGCTCGGGCTCGGGGTGTGGCTGGTCGCCAGCGGCCTGCTACCGGGTGAGGGACGATCGTCGTACACCGTCCGGCAGGGTGCCGAGATCGGCCGGCCGTCGTCGCTGGCCTGCACGGTGACCGCGTCCGGTGGTACGCCGGTGGGTGCCAGCGTCGCCGGGCAGGTGATGCCGGTGGCGCGGGGAGAGATTCTGGTCCCGCCGTTCGTCGGCTGACCAGCGGGCGCGTGACCGGGACGGGTACGAGAGGATGCGGTGGTGACCGACGCAGCGGAGCACAGCACCCCACTGGTCGACGAGGCGATGAAGAAGGCCTCGGTGGCCTGGGTCGCGGTGGCCGGTGGCCCGTCGCTCGCCCTGTGGTGCGTGCCACTGGAAGGTGCCCTGTTCGTGGTCAGCGGCCCCGGGGAGCAGGCCGCGCCGGGGCTGGCCGAGGCCGACGAGGCGCAGGTGACGCTCCGCGGTGACCACGGTGGCCGGATCGTCACCTGGCCGGCGCGGGTGACCCGGGTGGTTCCGGGCACCGACGAGTGGGACACGCTGGCCCCGCTGGTCGGGGCCAAGCGGCTGAACGCGCCGGGCCCCACCGCCGACCTGGTGGCCCGCTGGGCCGCCGACGGGTGCGCGCTGGTCCGGCTGGCCGCTGCCGGCGAGCCGGTGCAGGGTGGTGACCTGCCCGCCGGCTCGCTCGCGGAGCCGCCCCGGCCGGCTCCGGTGATCCGGGCGACCCGCAAGCCGTTCCGGCTGCACCGCGTCCGGCGCCGCTGACGCCCGCGGCAGCGGGCACCCACCTCACCACCGCACGCCCACCGGGTCGGTCGCGGTCTCGACCACGTCGAGCACCTCGCCGAGCGTGCCCAACATCCGGCCGGCCCACCCGGTGTCGACGTTGAAGACCAGGTGGTCGGCGAGGTCGGGCGCGGCCAGCCGGACGGCGCTCATCCCGGCGCGCTGCGCGCCGGTCAGCTCCTGGCTGCCGCCGTCGCCCACGTAGAGACAGTCCTGGGGGTGTACGCCCAACCGGGCGCAGGCGGCCAGGTACAGCGCGCTGTCCGGCTTGCAGCAGCCCAGCTGGATGGAGAAGATCCGGACGTCGAGCAGTGGGGCCACGGCCAACTCCGGCAGGAACACCGGCAGCTCGTGGGTGCAGTCGCTGATCACGCCGGTACGCACGCCCCGCTTCCGCAGCGCCCGCAGGGTCGGGACCGCGTCGTCCCGCAGCCGGGTGTCCGCGCGTACGGCCCGGTGCCGGGCGGCCACCGCCGCTCGCAGGGCCTCCTCCGGCGGACGTACGCCCGCCTGCTCGCACACCCACCGCAGGGTCGCTTCGGCGCTGCCGAAGCGCCCGCTGGCGCGTTCGTAGAAGCTGCGGTCGAGCACCTCGACGAAGGTGTCCAGCGGGCAGCCGAGCAACTCGGCGGTGGTGCGGTGACCGTCGCCACGCTGCACCGGACGGGTCAGCGTGCCGAAGAAGTCGAACAGCACCGCCTGGAACCTGGGCATGGGAATGCGCCTCCGGCGCGAGGTGAGAGGTCCCGACGGGACGTGCGTGATCGTAACCGAACGTTGACGGAAAGTGGCGGCCGGTGTCGTGTGAGGATTGCATCTCGTGCCACCTGAAGCCCACCGCCCGCCGCCGGATCTGCTGACCACCGGCGCGCTGGCCCTCGCCGTCGTCGCCGTGTCCTCGTCCGCACCGCTGATCGCGTTCGCCGCCGCACCCGCCCTGGCCGTGGCGTTCTGGCGCAACCTGCTCTCGGTGGCCGTGCTGAGCCCGTTCGCGCTGACCCGGCGGCGGGCCGAGTTCCGATCGCTGACCATCGGTGCCGGACGGCGGGACGGCGTGTTCTGTGTGCTGTCCGGGGTGGCCCTGGCAGCGCACTTCGCCACCTGGATGCCGAGCGCGAAGCTCACCTCGGTGGCCGCCGCGACGGCGCTCGTCGCCACCCAGCCGGTCTGGCAGGGACTGATCGCCCGCGCCCAGGGCCGCCGGCTGCCGTTGGGCATGTGGGCCGGCATCGGCCTCGCGGTCGTCGGTGCGGTGCTGGCAACCGGCGCCGACTTCACCCTCTCCGGTGAAGCCTTCGCCGGCGACCTGCTGGCGGTGGCCGGGGGCATGTTCGCGGCGGTGTACACCGCGCTGGGCGAGCGGGCCCGGGCCACGGTCAGCACCGCCACCTACACCACGATCTGCTACGGGGTGTGCGCGCTGATCCTGCTGGTGGTCTGCCTGGTCGGCCAGGTGCCGCTGGGCGGCTTCGACACCGGGACCTGGTTGGCCGTACTGGCCCTGGTCGGCGGCGCCCAACTGCTCGGCCACTCGATGTTCAACTACGCGCTGCGGCGGATCTCGGCCACCACGATCAGCGTGCTGATCCTGCTTGAGGCCCCCGGGGCGGCTCTGCTCGGCTGGGCGTGGCTGGGCCAGCTGCCCGACCCGGTGACCCTGCCCGGCCTGGCCCTGCTGCTGGCCGGCGTCGCCGTGGTGGTGCTGTCCAGTGCCCGGTCGGCCCGCCGTCTCCCACGGGTCACCACCGCCGTGCCCGCCGACACCGCCCCGCTGCGCGACTGAGGCCCGGCGTTCGCCGTCTTGGTCAGACCTCCTGCACCTCGAGTACGCGGGTGCTCGGCGCGGTCGCGCCGAGTGCCGCCCGCAGCGCCGCCCGCTCCGGGTCGACCAGGAACGCGTCGTAGCCGGCCCGGGTGTCGAACCGGATCACGTGCACCTCGGTACGCCCGTCGCCGGTGCGCAGCCGCCGCTCCACCCGGCCGCCATGTCGAGGCAGCAGGGCGAGCACGGTGTCCTCGTACCGTTGAGCGGCCTCGACCGCCGCGGCCGGCAACTCGACCAGCGCGACCAGGCGCACCGCGGCCGCCGAATCGGTGACCAGCGACTTCCAGAAGTGGTGGTCGACGTGGCCGCCCGGGATCCCCTCCCGGCGGCCGGTGTCGAGGTAACCGTGCCGGCGGTAGAACTCGGGAGCCTGGAACGAGAACGAGGCGACCGAGATCTCGGTGCAGCCCCGTCGCCGGGCCTCCTCCTCGGCCGCCCGCAGCAGCCGGCCACCCCAGCCCTCGCCCCGACGGTCCGCGCGTACCCACACCATGTTGATCCCGGCGCAGCTGCCCCAGCTCCACCCGGTCAGCCCGGCGACCAGCTCACCGTCGGGCGAGGTGATCCGGACGGAGAGGTCCGCCTCGTCGTCGGCACCGGTCGCCCGCTGGTTGAAGGCGGTCAGTTCCGCGTCCAGGCGGGCGTTGAGATCGTCGTCCTTGCCGAGCACCTGGACCCTGGTGTCGGTGTGGTCCCCCGTGGTCGTCATGGGCCGGAGTATCGCAACGCCCCTCGAATCCCGCGACCCCGTTGCCTCCGGTCGGCGCGGCGCGCTGACCCGCCCTCCACGCCTCTGTTCCCTGACCCCTTTGCTCTGCTCCCTGACCCCTTTGCTCTGCTCCCTGACCCCTTTGCTCTGCCTCAACCCGCGCACTGGTTACCGGCCGAACCGGTGCGCGGGTTGAAGCAGAGCAAAGGGCGCGGAGGCATCAGCCGGTGGCGCAGCCGCAGCGCGGCCGTGTCTGGCGCGTTCGCTCGATCAGCCGGCGACGCCGACCGCAGTGGCGCTGGCCGTCCAGAGCCGGGTCGCAAGCTGGGGGTCGGCCGCCTTGCGTAGCGGGCGGCGCGGCCGGCGGTCGAAGTAGTAACCGCCGCCGATCAGCCGGGACCGGTCCTGATTGGCCAGCCACACCAGCGTCTGCGCGCCCTTGACCGGGCCGCGCAACGGCAGCAGGCGCATGCCCACGGCGACCAGCCGGCTCTCGTTGCCGAACCGGGTCCGCACCACCCCGGGATGGAAGGAGTACGAGTCGACGGCCGGCCACCGGCGCGCCGCCTCCGCAGTGAACAGGATGTTCGCCTGCTTGCTGGTGCCGTACGCGGCCATCGGGCGGTAGCGGCGCAGCGGCGCGTTGAGGTCGTCCGGATCCAGCACACCGCTGCGGTGCGCGCCCGAGGCGGTCACCACCATCCGGCGGATCCGGTCGGCGAGCAGGTTGCTCAGCAGGAACGGGGCCAGGTGGTTGGCCTGGATGGACAGCTCGAAGCCGTCGACCGTGGTGACCGGCTGGAGCACGATCGCGCCGGCGTTGTTGGCCAGCACGTCGATCCGGTCGTACGCGGCGCGCAGCTCCTCAGCCAACTGTCGGACGTCGTCGAGTACCGCGAAGTCGGCGCGGAACACCTCGGGCCGCTCCCCGGACGCCTCGCGTACCTCGTTGGCCGCTGACCGCAGCCGGGACGGGTCGCGGCCCACCAATACCACCTGGTCACCACGGCGCGCCAGGTCGATCGCGGCAGCCAGCCCGATCCCGGAGCTGGCGCCCGTCACCACCACCATTCGACGGCCAGTGAGATCTTCCACAGGTCCATTCACCCCGGTCACGGGACGAGGTTACCGTGGCGTCACAAACACCTTTGGGATCGTTAAGTCTCAGGTGGCGGTGGCATGTCCGCCGCACCCGGAAGGAGCGCAGTCGATGGCCGTTGTTGGGCGCCCCCGCCGGTCCTGCCTGGCCGTGCCCGGATCCAGCGTCAAGATGCTCGGCAAGGCCCAGGGACTGCCGGCCGACCAGGTCTTCCTGGACCTGGAGGACGCCGTCGCGCCGCTGGCCAAGCCGGACGCCCGGAAGAACATCGTGGCCGCGCTCAACGAGGGTGACTGGGCGGGCAAGACCCGGGTGGTCCGGGTCAACGATCTGACCACGCCGTGGACCTACCGGGACGTCATCGACGTGGTCGAGGGCGCCGGCGCCAACCTCGACTGCGTGATGCTGCCCAAGGTGCAGGGCGCGGCGCAGGTGCACTGGCTGGACATGACCCTCACCCAGTTGGAGAAGACCCTCGGCCTCGAGGTGGGCCGGATCGGCATCGAGGCGCAGATCGAGAACGCGGCCGGCCTGGTCAACGTGGACGCCATCGCCGCCGCCTCGCCCCGGGTCGAGACGATCATCTTCGGCCCGGCCGACTTCATGGCCTCGATCAACATGAAGTCGCTGGTGGTCGGCGGGCTCATCCCGGACTACCCGGGGGACCCGTACCACTACATCCTGATGCGCATCCTGATGGCCGCCCGGATGCACGACAAGCAGGCCATCGACGGTCCGTTCCTACAGATCCGGGACGTGGACGCCTTCCGTGAGGTGGCGAGGCGCTCGGCGGCGCTCGGCTTCGACGGCAAGTGGGTGCTGCACCCCGGGCAGATCGACGCCGCCAACGAGGTCTACTCGCCGGCCCAGGCCGACTACGACCACGCGGAGTTGATCCTCGACGCGTACGAGCACTACACCTCGGAGGCGGGCGGCAGGCTCGGCGCGGTCATGCTCGGCGACGAGATGATCGACGAGGCGTCCCGCAAGATGGCGCTGGTGATCGCGGCCAAGGGCCGGGCCGCTGGCATGACGCGTACCTCCACCTTCACGCCACCCGCCGAATAGCCCGATCGATCACCGCCGTGCCCGCCCCGACCTCGGTCGGGGCGGGCACGTCCCGTTCAGACCGTGGACGAGTTCGCGATGACGAAGCCGATCGCGACGGCATAGCCGATGATCACCAGTGCGATCAGGCCGGTGAGGATCCAGCCGACGATGATGGCTGCCTTCGCCATCCCCTCGCCGCTCTCACCGTTCTCGCGGATCTGGCGCATCGCCACATGCCCCATGATCGCGCCGATCGGGGCGGTGATGCACGAGCCGATTCCGATCAGCGAGAGCACCAGGGCGACGATGGCCAGCGAGCTCGTCTGCCGCGGCGGCTGGCCGTACCCGGGCGGGTAGCCGTAGCCCGGCTGGGGCGGGTAGCCGGCGGGCGGGTACGGCGCGGCGGTCGGCGGCGTGCCCGACCCCATGCCGGCGTACGGGTCGGCCGGCTGGTACTGGTACGGGTCGTATCCGGTGGGCTGGTGCGGCACGGGCGGCTGGGCGCTCACCGGCAGGGTCGGGTCGGCCGGCGGTGTGGCGGGCTGACCGGTCGACGCGGGGTCGGGCCAGCCGCCGGACGGCGGGGGCTGTGTCATCAGGCTCACTTCCGTCGCGATGTTGTGGCGCAGTCAGGGTAGTCACTGCCGGGCAATCGCGACGCGCCCGGCAACGGGTGCGGCGTTGCCCGGCGCGACGGCAGAGGGCAGGATCTCGGCATGGGGATTGACGCGCGCGCGGCGGACCGGTCCGGCAACCGACCGAGACGGGACGTCAGCCGGCCGGGTGCCGCCCGACGCCCCCGCGCCGTTGCGGCGCCGGGGGCGGGCGACCACGACTCACCGGCCCCGCTGCCCGAGCCGGTGACCTTGCGGCTGGACGGCAAGGTCGCCCTGGTGACCGGTGCGGGCAGCCCGGACGGGATCGGATACGCCACCGCCCGGCGGTTGACCGACCTGGGTGCCCGAGTGGCGATCGTCTCGACCACCCGGCGCATCCACGAGCGGGCCGGCGAGCTCGGCGTGACCGGCTTCGTCGCCGACCTCACCGACGAGTCTGAGGTCGGTGCGCTGGCCGACGCCGTCGCCGAGCAACTCGGCGACGTCGAGGTGCTGGTCAACAACGCCGGCCTGGCCAGCCGGGCGAGCCCGGAGGTGCTGCGCCCGGTGGCCCAGCTCAGCTACGACGAGTGGCGTGGCGAGATCGACCGGAACCTCACCACGGCGTTCCTGTGCAGCCGGGCGTTCATCGGCGGGATGGCTGAACGTGGTTGGGGACGGATCGTGAACCTGGCGGCGACCGCCGGCCCGGTCAACGCGTTGCCGACCGAGGCGGCGTACGCGGCGGCCAAGGCCGGCGTGGTGGGGCTGACCCGGGCGCTGGCGATGGAGATGATCGCGGACGGGGTCACGGTCAACGCGGTGGCCCCGGGCACCATCTACACCGCCGCCTCGACGATGGCCGAGATCAAGCAGGGCCTGGGCACGCCGGTGGGTCGCCCCGGCACGCCGGACGAGGTGGCCGCGGCGATCACGTTTCTCTGCTCGCCCGCGGCGTCGTACATCACCGGCCAGATGCTGGTGGTCGACGGCGGCAACAGCGTGCGGGAGGCCCAGTTCCGCTAGGCGTTTCTGCTCCGGTCGTGGTTTCGCTCTGAGCGTGGCTCAGGTGTGGGTGCCGGAGCCGGCCCAGAGCGCCAGCGCGAGCCAGCCGCAGCAGGCAAGCAGGTAGATGCCGGTAAATATGTAGCTGAGGATCAGGCCCCAGGTGGCGAGCTGGTCGCCCTCCTCGCCGCTGGTGCGGAGCTGACGCTTGGCCAGGTGGCCCAGGGCGATGCCGGCGGGGGCGAAGACGAACGCGAAGACCAGCGACAGGATGGCCAGCACGTTGGTGCCGCCACCGCGCCCCGGGGGAGACGGCGGACCGTACTGCCCGTAGGGCACCTGCGGGGTGTACGGCGGCTGCTGTCCCCACTGCTGGCCGTGCGGCGGCTGGCCCGGATGCTCGTACGCCGGCTGCCCGTACGCCGGCTGCTCGCCCTGCGGTTGTCCGTACGCCGGCTGCCCGTACGTCGGCTGCTCGCCCTGGGGGTGCCCGTACGTCGGTGGTTGCCCGCCCGGCGGTTGTCCCCCTGGCGGTGGCTCGTACGGTGACGGCGGCTGGTCCGGCTCTGGCGGTTGGCTCACAGCTCTCCTCCTCCGTCCCGCAGTGCGGCGTCCCGTCCGGGTCGCCCTCGCTGGTGGGTGACGCCCCCATTGCGGGACGCTACCCGCAGCGGTGAACCTTTTCACAGCGGTTGTGTGGACTGGTCACCTTGGCCGCGCCGGCCCCTCGACCGATACTGATCGAGCGTTTAGTTACCTATGAGTAAGGCGCCAATTCCCCCGGAGGCTGAGATGGCTCGACTCGCCCAGACGCCCGGCCTGACCGACGAGCAGCGGTCGATCCTGGAGACCGTCCGGGAGTTCGCCGACAAGGAGATCATCCCGCAGGCGCAGCACCTGGAACACGCCGACGAGTACCCGACCGACATCCTTGACGGGATGAAGGAGATGGGGCTGTTCGGCCTCACCATCGCCGAGGAGTTCGGCGGCCTCGGCGAGTCCCTGCTGACCTACGCCCTGGTCGTGGAACAGCTGTCCCGGGGCTGGATGTCGATCTCCGGCATCGTCAACACGCACTTCATCGTGGCCTACCTGATCTCGCAGCACGGCTCCACCGAGCAGAAGGCACGCCTGCTGCCGAAGATGGCCACCGGCGAGGTTCGGGGTGCCTTCTCGATGTCCGAGCCGGAGTGCGGCTCCGACGTCTCGGCGATCAAGTCGAAGGCGGTCCGGGACGGGGACACCTTCGTCATCAACGGTCAGAAGATGTGGCTGACCAACGGGGCGTACTCCGCAGTGGTGGCCACCCTGGTAAAGACCGACACCGGTGCCGACTCGGTGTACGGCAACATGAGCACCTTCCTGCTGGAGAAGGAGCCCGGCTTCGGCGAGACCGCCCCCGGCCTGACCATCCCCGGCCGGATCGACAAGATGGGCTACAAGGGCGTCGAGACCACCGAGATGGTGCTCGACGGCGTCACCGTCCCCGAGACCGCCGTGCTCGGCGGCCCCGACCAGGTGGGTCGCGGCTTCTACCAGATGATGGACGGCATCGAGGTCGGCCGGGTCAACGTCGCGGCGCGGGCCTGCGGCATCTCCATCCGCGCCTTCGAGTTGGCCGTCGCGTACGCCCAGCAGCGCAAGACCTTCGGCCAGCCGCTCGCGAAGCACCAGGCCATCGCCTTCAAGCTCGCCGAGATGGGTACGAAGATCGAGGCGGCGCACGCCCTGATGGTCAACGCCGCCCGGCTCAAGGACGCCGGCCAGCGCAACGACGTCGAGGCCGGGATGGCCAAGCTGCTCGCCTCGGAGTACTGCACCGAGGTCGTCCAGGAGGCGTTCCGCATCCACGGCGGCTACGGCTACTCAAAGGAGTACGAGATCGAGCGGCTGATGCGGGAGGCCCCGTTCCTGCTCATCGGCGAGGGCACCTCGGAGATCCAGAAGACCATCATCTCCCGCGGCCTGCTCCGCGAGTACAAGCTCTGAGATGTAAGGAAGGGCCCCTTCTTAACGCCTCCGGTATAGCAGGGGCCCCCTTTTAACAGCCGGTTCAGCCCAGCCGGGTGAGGTTGGCGGCGGCACGTTCGATGATGAGGCAATGGTTCTCGACGTAGTCGACGCCGGCCTCCCGCGCGATCTGGCGCGCCTGCGGGGACACGATGCCCAGCTGCAACCAGACCGCCGGAGCGCCGATCGCCACCGCTTGGCGGACCACCTCGACGGCATCCTCCGCGGGGCGGAACACGTCGACCAGGTCGACCGGGTGCGGAATGTCGGCCAGGGAGCGGTACACCGGCTCACCGAACAGTTCGTCGGCGGTCGGGTTGACCGGGATGATCCGCCAGCCGTACCGCTGCATCTCGGCCGGCACGCGGTGCGCGGCCTTGCCCGGATCGCGGGACGCGCCCACGACGGCGATCACGGCGGAGTCGGCGAGGATCTGCTGAGCGGAACGCACCCGCCGACTCTAGCCATGTCGCGCAGGCCCGGTCCGGTGAGGACACGACCGCGGGCAGGGGCGACCCGACCGGGTGACGCGCCGCCGGACCTGGGAACCGGAGGGTCGGGTGGCCCCGCCTAGATCAGACTGAGCTGCTCGGGCGGCGGGGCCGGTGGTTGCGGCTGCTGGCGGTGGTCATCGCCCGCTGGGCGGCAAAGACCATGGCGGCGGGCGGCGATGCGCACCCGCGCGGTCAGCTCCCGCTGGTACGACTGCGGCGCGTAGGCGCCCGACCGGAACAACTCGCGGTAGCGGGGGACCAGGTGGGGGTGCTCCCGCGAGAGCCAGCGGGCGTACCACTCGCGGGCACCGGGGCGCAGGTGCAGGGGGAGCGGTGTCACGCTGGTCGCCCCGGCGGCGGCGATCGCCGCCACGGTGGCCTCGATGGACTCGTCGGAGTCGCTGAGGCCGGGCAGGATCGGTGCCATCAACACCCCGACCTCGAAGCCGGCGTCGGTGAACTGGCGTACCGCCGCCAGCCGCCGGCGTGGGCTCGGCGTGCCCGGCTCGACCGACCGCCACAGCCGCTCGTCGAGGAATCCCACCGAGAACGACACACCGACCCGGGTGACCTGGGCCGCCTGTCGCAGCAGCGGCAGGTCACGCAGGATCAGGGTGCCCTTGGTCAGGATCGAGAACGGGTTGGCGAAGTCGCGCAGGGCCTCGATGATCGGCGGCATGAGCCGGTAACGCCCCTCGGCCCGCTGGTAGCAGTCGACGTTGGTGCCCATCGCGAGGTGCGCGCCCCGCCAGCGCGGCGCGGCCAACTCGCGGCGCACCAGCTCACCGGCGTTGACCTTGACGATCACCTGCCGGTCGAAGTCCGCCCCCGCGTCGAGGTCTAGATAGGTGTGGGTGTTCCGGGCAAAGCAATACACGCACCCATGGCTGCATCCCCGGTACGGGTTGATCGTCCACTCGAACGGCACGCGGGACGCGCCGGGAACCTTGTTGATGATCGACTTTGCCCGCACCTCGTAGAAGGTCATTCCGGCGAAGCCGGGGGTGTCGAAGGTGCGTACGACCGCGCCGGGCAGCACCAGCGGCAGGGGTGGCGTCGCTGGTGCTGCCCGGTCAGGAACATCCTCAACCGGGGGAGCGGCAAGGTTGTCCCAGCGCATGGCCATCATTCGAACACACGTACGACTATGGTGCAAGTGACGCGCCGGACACCTCGGCGCGGGAGGAACGTGGCAGAGGGAAGATAGGGGCATGGAGACGTCGACCTTCGTCTACGACGGGGACTGCGCGTTCTGCAGCCGCTGTGCGGAGTTCATCGAGCGCCGGATCCCGACCGGCGCCCGGGTGCTGCCCTGGCAGTTCGCCGACCTTGACCGGCTCGGGTTGACCGAGGCCGAGTGCGACGAGGCGGTGCAGTGGGTCGGGTCCGACGGCAGTCGGGCCGCCGGCCCGGACGCCATCGCCGCGCTGCTCGCCAGCAGCGGGCGGCTGTGGCGGGCCGTCGGGGCCGGCTTACGGTTCCCGCTGGTACGCGCCGCCGCCTGGCCCGCGTACCGCTGGGTGGCCCGTAACCGCCACCGGATGCCAGGCGGTACGGCCACCTGCTCGTTGCCGCAGGAGACGCGGAACCGCCTCTACGGTCCGTCGGGTGGCTGAGACGCGGGCCCGAACTCAACTCGGGCAGCCTTTCGCCGCGAGGGCGGCCGGGCGGGCGGCCGGGGCGAGGTGGCAGGCAGGGCCTAGGGTGCCGCGGTTGTCCGGGACCGGCTCGCCTTCCGCGAGCGGGGTACGGCCCAGGCCCACCCCGGCCGGGTTGCGTCCGGTTGGCCGTCGGAGTCGGCCGTGGGCGTTGGCGAGGTGATCCCCGGGTCCAGCGTGGCGCGGCTGCCGGCGAGCCGGCCGGTCAGAAGCCGTCGGGCCACGACCAACGGGCGGATCTTCTCCAACGGCAGGAAGCTGGTCATGGCGACCAGGTGCGGTGCGAACGAGATGGTGATGGTCGCGATGGTGACCAGGTGGAACGAGTAGAAAAAGCCGACCGTGACGTGCCGCCAGCGCTCGGACAGCGCGAAGATCGCCGGGCTGAGCAGCTCGAAGGCGAGGATGCCGAACTGGGCGACGAGTAGCAGGTGCGGCACTTGGGCGATCAGATCGGCCAACTCGGTGCCGCGCCGGATGATTGCCTTCGCCAGCACCGAGCCGGTCGCCCAGTCCAGGCCGCCGAAACGGAACTTGGCCAGGGCGGCGAGGAAGTAGGTGCAGATCACCGCGATCTGGGTGACCCGCAGGGCCCAACCGCCGGCCTCGGTCGGGGTCGGGTCCCCGTGTCGGGCCCGGCCCGCGGTAGGCAGCACGGCCAGCGCGACGAGCAGGGCGAACCGGTCGTGGTCGACCTTCCCATAGCTCATCGCGACGATCATCCACTGGAAGTAGAGCGCGAATACCGTCCAGCCGAGCACCCGGTGCGCCCGTCCGGTGGCGGCGAGCAGGACGAGCACCAGCAGCGCCCAGAAGATCACGCCCACCAGCGCCGGGGTGGGGGTGGGCAGCGGCAGTAGGCGTCCGACGAACAACGGTTGGTACAGATCGCCGGGCACGTCGACACGGGCGCGTACCCAGGGGGTGAAGACGACCAGGTCGGCGGCGACGAAGAGGTAGATCAGGGTGCGGAAGGCGGCGATCCGGCCGCGCGGCACCGCCTCGGTCAGCCAGCGGCTCACGGCGTCGCCTGCCAGCGCACGACGGTCTCGTCGGACCACTGGCCGGTCGGCCGCCGGTCGGTGATGTCGTGCCAGCGGATCACGATCCGGACCTCGGCCAGTTGGGGAGCGTCGGGATGGCGTCGGGCGTACGCGTCGGCGACCTCGCGCAGCCGGGCGGGGTCGGCCAGGTAATAAGCCTGCTGGCCCTCGATCTCGGCCCGGCGGATGCCGGTCGCGCGCTCGCCGAGGTCGACCAGGTTGCCGGCGAGGTCGACCCCCTCCACCCTGGTGTCTGGGACGTTCGCGTCGGCCGGGTCCGAGGTGGAATACATCCTGAAGGGGCCGAACGGAAAGTGGTCGTCGTCGCCCCATACGGTGCCAGCCAATAGGACGGTTAGGCCGAGCGCGGTCACCGCCACCCGGATCGTGCGGCCGGGGCTCGTCAACGCATCCATCGGATGCAGAACATACGGTAGCGGCAGCCGGGGCGCGGGTCCGATCGGCCAGGCCGTGTCCCAGTTGTGACGAGTCGGGCCGGCGAGGATGGCCGAAGACGCCGACGGCCGGGCCCCTTGGGCCCGGCCGTCCTGTCGTCGGTGGCGTCAGTGCTTGTGCTCGGCGAGCTTCTTGCGTACGTCGTCCATGTCGAGGGCGCGCACCTGCTCGATGAGGTTCTCCAGGGCCGACTCCGGCAGCGCGCCCGGCTGGGCGAAGACGATCACCCCGTCGCGGACGGCCATGATCGTGGGGATGGACCGGATGTCGAACTTGGCGGCGATGTCCTGCTGGGCCTCGGTGTCCACCTTGCCGAAGGTGATGTCGGAGTGCTTCTCCGAGGAGCGCTCGTAGACCGGGGCGAACCGCTTGCAGGGGCCGCACCAATCGGCCCAGAAGTCGACCAGCACGATGCCGTCGCTCTCGGTCACCTGGTCGAAGTTAGCCGTGGTCAGCTCGACGGTTGCCATGTGAATCTCTCCGATCACGCGGAACAGCTACGTCTGGTGGAACCCGGGTGCACCCCAGCGCATTCCCGCCGAGGTGCCACCGAAACCCGGGGCGTGGCCGGCCTGGGGGACTTTGTCCGCATCGATCACCGTCGGTCCGCCCGGCGGTCGGCAGTTCGCAAATGCACGTCGCATTTGCCTAACCGGCCGTAATGGGAGCGTTTCCAGGGAGATCAGCGCACTGTCGCGCTACGGATTGGTAACTTCGACGTTGACTAGCGCCGATTCGACCTGCAGAGATCGCTTGTGGAGCGATGATCCGTCACGCTGAGTGATGTCACAAAAAGATAAATGTGACCTCGGTCTCTGTGCAGCCGGACAGGCATCCGGCAGAATCTTGAGGCATCAGAGCGTGGGCGGCGGGTGCCGGGGAGGGCCCCGCCGCTCATTGCGTCCGGCCTCGGTCGGCGGCTTCGCTCCGGCCGATCGTGCCCGCCTTGACCGGCCTTTCTCGGGCTGCGGCTTTCGGCTGCTGTGACTTTTCGATTCGCCCCGCGCCCCCAGGTTCGCCTTAACTGTCGATAAGGCATGCTGTGCCGAACTCCATCGCCGTCCGTCGAAGGGGACAAGGATGCAGTTCGGGCGTTACTACGAGGAGTTCGAGGTCGGCGCGGTCTATCGGCACTGGCCGGGCAAGACGGTCACCGAGTACGACGACCACCTGTTCTGCCTGCTCACCATGAACCACCACCCACTGCACATGGACGCGCACTACGCCGAGACGGCGAGCCAGTTCAAGCGCAACGTGGTGGTCGGCAACTACATCTACTCCCTTCTGCTGGGCATGTCGGTGCCGGACGTCAGCGGCAAGGCGATCGCCAACCTGGAGATCGAGTCGCTCCGGCACGTGGCCCCCACCTTCCACGGCGACACGATCTACGGCGAGACCACCGTGCTGGACAAGCGCGAGTCGTCCTCCAAGCCCGACCGGGGGGTGGTCGCCGTGGAGACCCGCGGCTACAACCAGGACGGCACGCTGGTCTGCGTCTTCCGGCGCAAGGTGATGGTCCCCAAGCGGGAGTACGCCGCGGCGTCGGTGCCCGAGGGCGTCGATCCGGAGCGGCCCAGCTTCCCCGAGCCGCGCTGAGCCGTACGCGACCCTGCCGGAACCACACCCCGGCCGGGCGCCCTCGCGCACCCCGTGCAAGCGAGATCAGGTGGATGGGCGTCCCGGCGGCGCGCCGCGGTGGGTTCGTCGCGGACCGGGTCCGGCCGCCGCCCAGGCGCATATGCTGGCGCCGGAGGTCCCGCCATGAGCGAGCGCAGCGAGCGAATCGTCCAGCTCAGTGCGGTGGTGCCTCATGCCGGCGCGGAGCGAACCGGAGTGCCGGCATGAGTAGCCCTGTGTCAAGCGGTGGTCGCCAGGACGGCCTGCAGAGCTCGGTGGCGGGCGGGGTCGTAGGGGATGCGGTCTTGCCAGCAG
>NZ_JBFBAO010000024.1:0-32705 GCF_040682255.1 Micromonospora sp. NPDC051296
GTACTTGGCGCTGGCGTACTTGGCGGTCTTGAGGGCGTACTCGGCGCTGGTGCCGCCGATCACCACGGCCAGGTGGTACGGCGGGCAGGCCGCCGTGCCGATCAGCCGCAGCTTCTCCTCCAGGAACTGCATCATCCGCGTCGGGTTCAGCAGCGCCTTTGTCTCCTGGTAGAGGTACGACTTGTTGGCCGAGCCGCCGCCCTTGGCCATGAAGAGGAACTTGTACGCGTCCGGGTGGCCGTCCGGGTCCTCCGCGTACAGCTCCACCTGGGCGGGCAGGTTGCTGCCGGTGTTGCGCTCCTCCCACATGGTGAGCGGGGCGAGCTGCGAGTAGCGCAGGTTCAGCCGGGTGTACGCCTGCCACACGCCGCGCGAGATCGCCTCGGCGTCACTGCCGTCGGTGAGTACGTGCCGGCCGCGCTTGCCCATCACGATCGCGGTGCCGGTGTCCTGGCACATCGGCAGCACCCCGCCGGCGGCGATGTTGGCGTTGCGCAGCAGGTCCAGCGCGACGAACCGGTCGTTCGGCGAGGCCGCCGGGTCGTCGATGATCGACCGCAGCTGGGCCAGGTGCGCGGGGCGCAGGAAGTGCGCGATGTCGTGCATCGCCTCGGCGGTCAGCGCGGTCAGCGCGGCCGGATCCACGGTGAGAAACCGGCGCCCACCAGGACCGTTGACGACGTCGACGCCCTCGTCGGTGATCAGGCGGTACTCCGTCTGGTCGGGACCGGTCGGCAGCAGGGGGGCGTACGAGAAGTCGGCGGCACTGCTCACGACGACACTCCGCTCCACTCCGCGCCGCCATGAGGCGCACTACGCTGACAATTCGCTCGCTGGCGCTCGCTCATGACGGCAAAGCCTAGGGCAGAAGGGGCGATCAGTCCCACCCGCCGGGTGGGGTGATGGGACGCCGATCTCATCCGCCCCGGTCGGCGGTCACTTGCCGGGATCGGAGCCCGGGCACTGCTCGTTCTTCGGACCGCAGCTGTCCTGCGGACCCGGGGCCCGTCCGGTGCCGGCCGGCCCGGGTACTCCCCCGTCGCCGTCGCGCGCCGGGCCACCCGCCGCCGCGCCGAAGCGGACGTATCCGATCTCACGTCCCTCCCCGATGACCATGCCGGCGGGGCCGACCGCGAGCGCGTTCGCGGAGGTCCGCAGCACGGCCAGTTCCCGCCCGTTGGCCGGGTCGAGCGCCACCAGGCGGGACGGCTTCTCGTCGGCGACGACCGCCGCGTACGGGGTCAGCGCGGCACCCGCCTTCTCACCGGCCGGCCGGTTCCAGCGGACCTTGCCGGAGCTGAGGTCACGGGCGGAGACGGTGCCGCGGTCGGCGGTGCGCACCATCGCGTGCCGGTCGTCGACGGCGAGTACCCGTTCCCCGTTGGCGGTGACCACCAGCAGTCGCCCGTCGTACCCGTCGACGACGGCCTCCCGACCGTCCGGCGACACCCCGACCAGCACGCTGCGGGCGCCGTACGGGTCCTCCCGCTGCACGCACCCGGCGCTGTCGGCGGTACGCAGGTTGAGCCCGGCGCGCTGCCAGGTCTGCTGACCGGTGGCCGGGTCCTGACCGGAGATCGCGAAGTAGCAGTTGCCGTCCTGGGATCGGGCGACGATGTGCAGCAGACGGCCACCGATCACCGCGAGCCGCTCGTCCCGGCCGGGCTCGACGTTCTGGAGCACCCGGCCGGTGGCGGTGTCCACCACGTGCACCCGGCCGTCGACCGGGAACCCGAGCAACGGCGGTACCGCCTCCGGGCCGGCAACATCATCGTCGATCCGGGCGGTCGTGAGCCGGCGGGTGTCGAGCAGGTTCGGGTTGTCGGCGAGCAGGCCGGTGCTGACGCCGGGCAGGAAGGCGGTCCACAGCGGAGCGGTTCCGCGCGGTTCCCAGGCGCTCAGGGTGCAGTCGGTGGCACCGACACAGCGCGCGTCGAGCAGCAGGTTGCGGTAGGTCCAGACGGCCACCGCGTCGTCGTCGCGCCGCCGGGTCACACCGGTGGTCGGGTCGAGCACCTCGTACCCCTTGACCAGCAGCCGGCCCACGACGACCACGGCTTCCGCGCCGCCACCGGCCACCGCGCTCCAGTCGGCCTTACGTTCCCAGAGCTGGGTGCCGGCGGCCAGGCTGCGGGCCTCGACCCGGGTGCGCTGTTCGACCACCACGGTCTCGCCGGCAATGGTGACGCTGCGCGGGGTGCCGCCGATGCGTTGCTGCCAGACCACGTCCGGCTCGGAGATCGGCTGCCGCCGGTTCACCCAGTCCCACATACCAGGAAACGGGTTCCACACTCCGGTCGCGGCGAGCACCACCACGATGGTGAGGCCGAGCAGCAGCCCGCCACGTACGCCGAGGCCGCTCCCCTTCGCCACCGGAACACGGTAGCCACCCGCGCTACCCCACGACGCACACCCTCCCGCGTGTCGCGCAAGGAAGGGCCCCTTATTAACGCCTCCGGTAGTAAAAGGGTCCCCTGTTAACTCAACGGTCAGCCGCTCCGATGAGGGCGTCGGGCCGCACGGGTTGGCGAGCGGCGGGCGGGTTGAGGACCGGCCACAGGGTCAGCGTCGCGGCTACCGACGCGGCCCCGGCGACCGCCATCACCACGCCCGGCGCGAGCACCTCGCTCAGCGCGCCCGCGCCCGCCGCGGCCAGCCCCTGCGCCGCCATCAGACCGGTGCTGAGCAGTCCGAACGCCTGGCCCCGGCGCGCCTCGGGAACCGCGTCGAGGAACCGCCGGGCCAGCCCGAGCTGGTAGGCGAAGCCCGCGGTGGCGACCGCGAAGAGGGCCGCGGCGGGCACCAGCGCCGGCTGGGCCAGGAACACCAGCATGGGTACGCCGAGCAGCAACGCGAGCCACGGCGTCCACCGTTCCCGCCGGGCCGGTGCCACGAACCGTCCCACCAGCAGGTCGCCGACCAGCATCCCGCCCGCGCCGGCCATCAACAGCACGCCCGCGCTGGCGCCCGGGCCCAGGTCGGCTGCGTACGGCACGGCCACCCCCTCCGCGCCGACCAGCAGCGAGCCGGGCAGCCACTGGGCGAGCAGCAGCCCCCGGATCCGGCGGTCGGCGAGCAGTTGCCGGTTGACCCGCATGGTTTCCCGGACTGCTCCGCCTGCCGCGCGCCCGGCCGCCACCGGTTCGTCCGTCGTGGGATCGGTCGCCGCCGGGGCGGGCCGGGAGCGGATGAGCCTGGACCGCGCGGAGCCGGCGCGGGTCGGCTGGGAGCGGGCCGGGCGGGCGGCGAGCCCGACGCGTACCAGCAGCGCGGAGAGGCCGCAGGTCAGCGCGGTCAGCCAGAGCGCGCCGTACGGGCCGACGAGCCCGAGCAGAAGGCCACCGAGGGCGAACCCGGCCACCTGCGTTCCGCCGGCGGCCACGGTGAGCAACGACCGCCCCAGCACGTACGCGTCGCCGTGCAGCACCTCGGGCAGCAGCGCGGTACGCGATGCGCTGCTGACCGGGCCGAACAGGGCGACGACGGCGACCAGGCCGAGCATCGCGGCCGGGGACAGCAGGCCGGTGGCGAGCACCGCCACCATGGCGAGCCGTACCAGGTCATAGCCGACGATCAACGCGCGTGCCGGCCACCGGTCGGCCAGCGCCAGCAGGAACAGCCCGCCCAGGGCGTGCGGCAGGAAACCGGTCACGTACGCCAGCGCGGCGAGCAGTCCGGACCCGGTGCGCTCGTAGACCAGGACGGACAGGGCGAGCATCTTCACCGTCTCGCCGATCATGAAGACGCCGAAGCTGGTGAAGAGGACCCGGAACTCGGCGACGGCGAAGACGTCGCGGAAGGTGGCCTGCCGGTCGGCCGCCACGGCGGGCGCGTTCGTGCTGGTGCTGTTCACGCCGGTCAGCCTGGCGGCGCGACCCCGCGCGCTCTATCCTTTCGCCTCAGGACGAAAGGTCGCGGAATGCGGATCGAGGTCACCCCGGCCGACATGGCGGCCAGCCGGTACGCCATCTCCCCGCTGGGCGAGGCGATGTGGGCGCTCCGGCTCTTCGCCGGCCAGCACTCCGTACCCGGGCTCGGGCCGTGGGTCGCCCGGGGCCGCCCGGCGTACGACGAGTTGCGCCGGCGGCTGCCGGCGGTGGGCGCGCTGCTCGCCCTGCTGCGCCGGGGCGGCTACAACGCGGACTTCATCCAGCCCCCGCCCGACGGCACCGGCCGGGAGTTCGCCGACGAACTGGCCGTGGTCCGCGCCACCCCGCTGGCCCAGGCCCGCGACGAACTGGCCCGCAACCTCGCCGGACACCGGACCCCGCCGGCGTACGCCCGCCAGATCTACGACGCGCCGGACGTGGTGGACCAGCTCGCCGACGCGATCGAGGCGTCCTGGACGACGCTCGTCGAACCGGACTGGCCCCGGCTGCGGGCGGTGCTGGAGCGGGACCTGGTGCACCGCGCCGGCCGGTTGCTCGCGTACGGCTGGGGTGCCGCCGTCGCGGACCTGGACCCGCGGCTGCGCTGGGTGTCCGGCGGCGGGCTCGGGGCGATCGAGTTGGCCGACCACGATCCACGCAGCTACTCCCTCGACGGCCGGGGTCTGCTCTTCATCCCCACGGTCTTCGGCATGATGATCAACTACGTCGAGCCGCCGTGGCCGTTCGCCATCGTCTACCGGGCCTCCGGGGTGGCCGGGCTGCTCGGCGCCCCCGACCCGGCCCGCCCCGACGACGCACTGGACCGGCTGGTCGGGCGGTCCCGGGCGACGGTGCTGCGGGCGCTCGCCCTGCCGGCCACCACCAGCCAGCTCGTCGCGCAGCTCGGGCTCAGCCTGGGCGGTGTGGGCGACCATCTGGCGGTGCTGCACGACGCCGGTCTGGTCACCCGGGTCCGCTCCGGTCGGGCCGTCCGCTACCGGCGCACGCCGCTCGGCGACGCCCTCGCCGGTGGCTGAATCGTCGACCCGAGCACCCCGAAGTGATAACAGGGGGCCCTTCCTCTACCGGAGGCGTTAAGAAGGGGCCCTTCCTTCAACGCGCGGCGGAGCGGATGAGGGGGAGGGTGCGGTAGGGGATCTGCTCGGCGAGGGCGATGATCGTGGAGGCGCGGGCGATCCCCTCGTACGCCACGATCTGGTCGATCACCCGCTGTAGGTCGGTGTTCGAGCGGGCCACGATCCGGCAGAGCAGGTCGCTGGAGCCGGTGATGGTGTGCGCCTCCAGCACCTCGGGAATCGCCGCGAGGTGGCGGGTGACCGGGTCGTGCCCGTGCCGCTGGCTGATCTCCAGCGTGACGAAGCTGGTCACCGAGAACCCGATCGCGGCGGGCGAGACCTCCGGTCCGAACCCGCCGATCACGCCGCGGCCGACCAGCTTGTCAAGCCGCGCCTGAACGGTGCCCCGGGCCACCTGCAAGCGGCGGGAACACTCCAGCACCCCGATCCGGGGCTCTTCGGCGAGCAGTTCGATGAGTTTGGCATCCAGTTCGTCAAGCTGTACAACCTGACCAGCGTCCATGACTAATGACCATACCGTTTGTGCAACCTGACCAGCTCAGGCGGAGACAGTTGCCCAGTGAGCCCGGTCACGGCGATAGTCCCGGAAAGAGCACACCGTCGGCCCAACAGGCCGGCCGGTACGCAAGGGAGGCCACCATGACCCAGGCGATCGACCGACCCCAGTCGACCGAGGAGGTCGACGTCGACGCCCTCGTCGGCGCCGTCGACCACGACACCAGCGGTGATCCGTTCCCGGTCAAGGGCCTCGACCACGTGCGCTTCCTGGTGGGCAACGCCAAGCAGGCCGCGCACTACTACTCCACCGCCTTCGGCATGACCTGCGTGGCGTACCGGGGCCCGGAGCAGGGCCACCGGGACCACGCCGAGTACGTGCTGACCAGCGGTTCGGCCCGGTTCGTGCTCACCGGCGCGGTCCGGCCCGACGCCACCGGCGCCGACCACGTCGCCCGGCACAGCGACGGTGTCTCCGACATCGCGCTGGAGGTGCCGGACGTCGACGCCGCGTACGCGCACGCCACCGGGCAGGGCGCCACCGGCCTGGTCGAGCCGCACGACGTCACCGACGAGCACGGCACCGTACGGCTGGCCGCCATCGCCACCTACGGCGACACCCGGCACACCCTGGTGGACCGGTCCCGCTACAGCGGCCCGTTCCTGCCCGGATTCGTCGCGCGCAAGCCGATCGTGGACCGGCAGCCGATGATCGACGCCGGGGTGCAGCCGAAGCGCTTCTTCCAGGCGGTCGACCACGTCGTCGGCAACGTGGAGCTGGGCCGGATGGACGAGTGGGTCGAGTTCTACAAGCGCGTGATGGGCTTCACCAACATGGCGGAGTTCGTCGGCGACGACATCGCCACCGACTACTCGGCGCTGATGAGCAAGGTCGTCGCGAACGGCACCCGAAAGGTGAAGTTCCCGCTCAACGAGCCGGCGATCGCCAAGAAGAAGTCGCAGATCGACGAGTATCTGGAGTTCTACCAGGGCCCGGGTGCCCAGCACATCGCGGTGGCCACCAACGACATCCTGGCCAGCGTCGACGCGATGCGCGCCGCCGGCGTCGACTTCCTGGACACCCCGGACTCGTACTACGACGACCCGGAGCTGCGCGCCCGCATCGGCGAGGTACGGGTGCCGATCGAGGAGCTGAAGGCTCGCAAGATCCTGGTCGACCGGGACGAGGACGGCTACCTGCTGCAGATCTTCACCAAGCCGGTGCAGGACCGCCCGACCGTCTTCTTCGAGCTGATCGAGCGGCACGGCTCGCTCGGCTTCGGCAAGGGCAACTTCAAGGCCCTGTTCGAGGCGATCGAGCGGGAGCAGGAAAAGCGCGGCAACCTGTAACACTGTCGAGCGTGACCCAGCCTCCGCCGCACCCGACGTCGCCGGCCGGTGGGCCCCCGCCCGCGGCCGGCGGCGTCGTGCCGCCCACCAGCCACCCGTCCCCGGTGCCGCCGCCGTTCGCGCCGCCCGGCCAGGCACCACCTGGCAGGGCGGCCAGCCCTCCTCCGCCCGGCTGGGCGCCGGGGCCGTACGCGCCGGGTCGGGGGTCGGTGGCGCCGCCGCCGGTACTGGGACCGGGTGGGCAGCCACTGGCCAGCTTCGGCGACCGGCTGCTGGCGTACCTGATCGACACGGTGATCGCGAGCGGCGTGTTGGTGGTGCTGTTCCTGCCGGTCCTCTTGATCGTCCCGTTGTGGCTGACCAGCAGGGTGACCCGGACCAACCCGGACGGTACGCCCGCCGAGCCGGACCTGGGCGCAGTGTTCACGCACTTCCTGCTGCCGCTACTGCTGCTACAGGCCGCGCTGTTCGTGCTGATGCTGGGGCTCTACTGGCTCTACCACGTCGAATACCTGAAGCGGACCGGGCAGACCTTCGGCAAGAAGGCGATGAATCTGCGGGTGGTCCCGCTCGACCCGAGCGGCACGCTAGACCGACGCATGGCCGGAAGGCGGTACCTCGTGCAGTTCGTCGGCGGGTCCCTGGTGCCGGGCGGCAGCTACGTCGACGGGTTCTGGCAGTTGTGGGACAAGCCCTGGCAGCAGTGCCTCCACGACAAGTTCGCCGGAACCGTCGTCGTTAAGGTGTCGAGGTGAACGAGCGCAGCGAGGCCGCGACGTGAGCGTGGCACCCGGTTGGTACGTCGACCCCGCAGATACGCAGACCCGTAGGTACTGGGACGGCGAGGGCTGGATCGGCGCGCCCATCCCCGTCGACGCCACTCCGCCCGAGGGTCCACCCCCGCCCGAGCCCGAACCGGCGCCCGAGCCCGAGCCGGCGACCCCGGCCGAGCCGGCGACCCAGGCCACGCCGGGCACGCCACCCGGCTACAGCCCGCCGCCCAACTGGCAGCAGGGCCCGCCGCCGGGCTGGCCGGCCGGCGGACCGGGGCAGGGGCCGCCGCCGGGCTGGCCGTACCCGACCTGGCCGGGTCGTCCGCCGGAGCCTCGGCCGCACGGGTTGCCGCTGGCCTCGTACGGGGCCCGGCTGGCCGCCCGGCTGATCGACTTCGGCATCGTCTTCGCGCTCAACGTGCTGGTCAACGGCTGGTTCTTCTGGCGCTACGTCCAGGAGCTCTCGCCCACCCTGGACGAGTTGAGGCGCCGGATCCAGGCGCAGGACCGCACGACCGAGCCGCTGCCCCCGTGGGGCGAGCAGGCCGGCGCGCTGGTCGTGGTGATCCTGCTGATCGCCACCATGCTCTGGCTGGCGTACGAGGTGCCGTCGATGGCGGCCAACGGGCAGACCTTCGGCAAGCGGCTGCTGCGCATCAAGGCGGTGCCGGTCGAGGCGGACGCACCGCTCGGCTTCGGCCGGGCGCTGCGCCGGTGGAACACCCTCGGTCTGCCCACCCTGCTCTGGTACTGCCTCGGCCTCGGCCTGCTGCTCCAGCTGATCGACGCGCTCTCCCCGCTCTTCGACCACCCGCTACGGCAGGCGCTGCACGACAAGCGCGCGCAGACCGTGGTGGTCCAGGTTCCCCGTACCCCCGACGACCGCGCCAACCCCCCGGGAGAGACCCCATGACCGACACCGGACGCCACCAGCCGGCGCTGCGGCTGACCCGCGCCGACCTGGACGCGCTGCCCAACTACGTGCCCGGCCGCAGCCCGGCCGACCTGGCTCGCGAGTTGGGCCTGCCCGAGGCGATCAAGCTGGCCAGCAACGAGGTGCCGTACGGCCCGCTGCCCGGCGTCGTGGAGGCGGTCGCCGAGGCCGCAGCCGGGGTGCACCGCTACCCGGACATGGGCGTCGTCGCGCTCCGCCAGGCGCTCGCCGAGCGGTACGGGGTGGACCCCGAGCGGGTCGCCACCGGCTGCGGCTCGGTGGCGCTGGCCGAACACCTGGTGCGGGCCACCTGCCTGCCCGGCGACGAGCTGGTCTACTCGTGGCGCTCGTTCGAGGCGTACCCGATCATCGCGGCGACCAGCGGCGCGACCAGCGTGCAGGTGCCCAACGACGCCGGGCACGGGCACGATCTGGCGGCGATGGCCGCGGCGGTGACCGACCGCACGCGCATGATCCTGGTCTGCAACCCCAACAACCCGACCGGCACCGCCGTACGCCGCGCCGAACTGGACCGCTTCCTCGACGCCGTGCCGGACGACGTGCTGGTGGTGATCGACGAGGCGTACCGGGAGTTCGTCACCGACCCCGAGGTGCCGGACGGGCTGAGCTACGCCGACCGGCCCAACGTCGCGGTGCTCCGCACGCTGTCCAAGGCGTGGGGCCTGGCCGGCCTGCGGATCGGCTTCCTGGTGGCGCAGCCGCAGGTGGCGGCGGCGGTACGCAAGGTCGTCACGCCGTTCTCCACCAGCATGGCAGCGCAGGCGGGTGCACTGGCCGCGCTGGCCCAGGCGGACGAGGTACAGCGACGCTGTGCGCTGGTGGTGGCCGAGCGGGAGCGGGTCACCGAGGCGCTGCGCAAGCTGGTCCCGGACGTGCCCGCCAGCCAGGCGAACTTCGTCTGGCTGCCGCTGGGCGACCGGGCGGTGGACTTCGGCAAGGCGTGCGAGGCGCGGGGCGTGATCGTCCGGCCGTTCGCCGGCGACGGAGTCCGGGTCACCATCGGCACGCCGGCCGAGAACGACGCCTTCCTGGCCGCGGCCGAGTCGGCACTGGGCTGAGCCGGCGCGGGTGCCGCGGCCACCGAGCTGAGCCGGGCCGGTCCACCATCCCCCAGCGGACCGGCCCGGAAGCCCACAACCGCAAGCGTACGACACCTTTGTCCGCTTTGCCCGGAATTGCCCATGTCGGGGTGAATCCTCCGTTCAATTTCGCGGCTTTACTGCCACTTTGCGCCCTATGTCGCTAGCGTCCCTTTTGGCTCGTGAGTCCCCTCCTACACGAGGATCCACATCTTCCGAGCAAGGGATGACAGCATGCGCACACGCACGATCCTGGTCTCGGCGGTAGCCGTTGTGGCCGCCACCGCCCTGACCGCCTCCCCAGCCCTGGCGGATCCCACCGACACCACCACCGCCACCTTCGACGTAACGGCCGGGACGCTCGACGTCACCACCCCGGACACCGCCGACCTCGGCTCCGGCGCTCCGGGCACCACGATCATCAGCCAGCTCGGCGCGGTGACCGTGTCGGACACCCGCGCGGCGGACGACGCCTCGTGGGAGACCACGGTCACCTCCACCGACTTCACCACCGGCGGTGCCACACCCAGTGAGACCGTCCCGGCCACCGCGATCGACTACTGGTCGGGCACGGCGACGGCGACCACCGGCAACGGCATCTTCACTCCCGGGCAGCCGACCGGCGCCGATGCCGAACCGCTGAACAACGCCATCGGTGTCATCGCCTTCACCCACGCCGGCGGCACCGGCAACAACTCGGCCACCTGGAACCCGACCCTCGAGGTCAACGTGCCGCTGGCCAACCAGGCCGGCACCTACACCGGCACGGTGACACATTCGGTCGCCTAGGCTGCGCCGCCTGGCGGTCTGGTCGGCCGCGCTGCTGCTCAGCGCCACCGGCCCGGGCACCCTCGCCCGGGCCGGTGCGCCTGCCGGCGACCGGGAAGAGGGTGGAGTCGGAATCCAGCTGCTGGAGGCTCCGGTCGCCCGGCGGGACGACCCGAGGGCGCTGCGCTACATCGTCGACCACCTGCCGCCCGGCCGTACGGTCGAGCGGAAGGTCGGCGTCGTCAACCGCTCGACCGAGCGCCGCCACCTCGACCTGTACGCCGCGGGCGCGGAGGTCGCCGACGGACGGTTCCGGTTCGCCGAGGGACGCACAGCCAACGAGCTGAGCGAGTGGATCAGCCTCGACCGGGACTCGGTGATGCTGGACCCGCAGGAGCAGGCCCAGTTCACCGCCACCGTCCAGGTCCCGCCGAGCGCGTCGCCCGGCGAGCGGTACGCGGTCATCTGGGCGGCCACGGTGCCCGCCCCGGACTCCACCGCGAACGTCAACATCGTCCAGCGCGTCGGCATCCGCGTCTACCTGGACGTGGGTCCGGGCGGTGAGCCGCCGTCCGACTTCGCCATCGGAGAGGTCGTTCCCGCCCGGGACGAGCAGGGACGGCCCTCGGTCGCGGTCTCGGTCCGGAACACCGGCGGCCGGGCACTGGACATGACCGGCAGCGCCGTACTCTCCGACGGTCCTGGTGGCGTCCGGGCCGGCCCCTTCGACGTCGTGCAGGGCACCACGCTCGCCGCGGGCGAGACGGGCACGGTCCGGGTGCCGTTTCCCACCGAACTGGCGAACGGCCCGTGGCGGATCACCGTCGACCTTGCCAGCGGCAAGATCAGGCGCAGCGCCAGCGGCACCATCACCTTTCCCGAACCGGGCCGTACCGGTCGGCGCGCGCTACTCGACCCGGTCTGGTGGCTGCGCGGCGGCACGCTCGCCACCGTCGTGCTGGCCGGCGTCGGGGTCGTGTTGTTGGTCCGCCGGCTACGGCGCAGGCCGGCCGCTCAGGTGGCGGCGAGCAGCACCGGCTCGGCCGTCAGGAAGTAGCGCTGGTCGTCGGCGTCCGGCGCGACCGGCTCACCGAGCCGCTCCACCGCCAGGTAACCGCCGCCCGCGTACGCCGACCCCGGCGCCCAGCCGACGCCGTCACTGCCCACGGTGAGCGGGAAGCGGGAGCGTTCCGCGCCGGTACTCGTATCGAGAGTGATCAGGTCGTTGGCCTCGGTGAGCAGGTGCACCCGGCCGGGCTGGGCGGCGATCATCCGGACGGACCCCAGGTCGGTACGCCGCCACAACTCCTCACCGGTGCGGGCGGCCCATCCGGTCACCGCGCCACCGGCCGCCCGCACGGCCCACTTCCCGTCCAGCTCGGTGCCGACCGGATCGAGTACGGGCGCGGGCACCGGCCCCTTCGCGCCAACCAGCCAGCCCTGCCCCCCGTCGTCGGCCGCACCGCTGACGCGCAGGCCCCGGCATTGGAAGCGGTAGGTCACGCAGCCGACCGGTGTGACGGTCGACTCGGCGGTCACGCCGGGCGGCTGCCAGCGGGTGACCAGCGCACCGGTGGCCACCTCGCGAAACTCGACGGCGGCCGGGCCGGCGCACCGGTCCACCACGGCGAACTGCCCGGCCGACGTGGTGCCCACGTCGGTGCGGCAACCACCGTCCGCCTCCGCCGACCAGAGCTGCTGGCCGTCGGCGAGCCCGAAGCCGGCGACCCGGTGCGGGCCGGAGACGATCAGCACCGGCTGGCCGCCGGACCCCCGGGCAAGGAACAGGCCCGGTGGGCTCCAGACCGCGCCGGCCCCGGTGCGGCGGGCGGTCCAGCCCTCGGCGGGCGCGGGGCCGTCGACCCGCCAGGCCACCCGTCCGGTACGCGCGTCCAGCGCCACCAGCTTCCCGTCCGACCAGTGGCTGATCACCCTGGTCCCGTCCGCCACGACGCCACTGACCTGCGCCGGCCACCGCCGGTACGACCAGTACGGCGTGCTCCGGTGCCGGCCGTCCGCCGGCCCGTCGGCGTAGACCTGGCGCTGGGCCGCGTACACCCGCAACCGGCCGTCGACGATCAGCGGCGCCACCGGCAACCGGCCGACCACGCCGACGTCCGGCGTGACGGCGGGCGGGTAGTCGCCTCGGAAAGCGGTGCTGACCTCGGCCGGGGCAAGGACGCGGTACGCGACAACCGCGGTGACCGCGGCCACCGCCGCGACGACCACCGCCGTCACGATCCGTCGCCAGCCCGTCGCCAACCCCATGCCGCACCTCCGACCGGCACCCTATCCAGCCGGGCTGAGTGCTCCGGGGCGCGGCCCGAGGGATCCGGGGGTCAGGCCGCCTCGGCGGGATGGTCGACGGCGGCGGCCAGCGCGGCGATGTCCTGCCGCAACACCTTCTCCGCCGCCCGCACGGCCAGCCCGCCGAGCAGCAGCGCGACCGCCCGTCCGGACGGCGCGGCCGGTAGCGCCCGGACGGTCACCCGGACCGCGGCGTACCGGCGTCGGCGACGGCGTACGTCGCGCAGCGCCCAGGTGATCCGGTAGTCGACCCCGTCGCCGGGCGAGCCGAGCACCAGCAGCCGGGGCGGCTCGGCCGCCAGCACGACGAACTCCTCGGCCAGTTCGCTGCCGTCCGGCCGGGTGCGCGTCTCACGCCAGGCCGTGCCCGGCCCGAACTCGCCGGGGGTCAGCACCTCGACCGAGCCGTCGGCGGGAAAGCGTCGGGGCAGTTCGGTGAGCAGACGCCACAGGTCGGCCGCAGGCGCCGCGACCAACCCGTTGACCGCAACAGTCGACATGCCACCTCCCGTGGCGTCGACGGTACGCGGAGTGAATGGTCCGTGGGGTCCCCGAGCGGAAATCCTCCACCGGAGACCCCCGGGGGCGTCAGCGGGCGAAACGCCCCACCCGGATCGCGTCGACGAACGCGCTCCAGCCCGGCGGGCTGACCACCAGCACCGGCCCGGCCTGGTCCTTGGAGTCGCGTATGCCCACCACACCGTGGACGTGAGCCAGGTTGTCGGCCACCTCCACGCAGAGACCCTGGTCGTTCGAGCGGCTGCTGGTACGCCAGACCGCGCCCACAAGATCGCGCATCGTCGTTCATCTCCCTCGGCTTCGACGTGCCGCCAGCCGCCGGCCGGGCCGGCCCGCAGGGGGGCACCGGCCGGCCCGGCGCGGCGTGGCGACGGAATTCCGAGGCGCTCAACGAAGACGGTGACGGTCCTTGATCGCACAGTTGGTGCGATCAAGGGCACCTGTCGGATTGGGGTCAGTGCGCCGGCAGGACGGTGCCCGTCACCTCGCCCAACGCGATGGTGCTGCCGTCCGGGCCCGGGGCGGTGGCGGTGATCGTCACCGTGTCACCGTCGGCGAGGAAGGTGCGTTCCGTCCCGCCCACGGTGACCGGCTCGGTGCCGCCCCAGCTCAGCTCCAGGAACGAGCCGACCTGGTCGCGCCGGGGACCGGAGACGGTGCCGGAGGCGTAGAGGTCACCGGTACGCAGCGCGGCACCGTTGACGGTCAGGTGGGCCAGTTGCTGGGCCGGCGTCCAGTACATGCCGGCGAACGGCGGCTCGCTGACCGGCTCGCCGTTCCAGTTCACCGTCAGCCGCAGGTCCAACCCCAGGTGCGGCTCGTCGCGCAGGTAGTCGGCCACCGGCGGGTCCTGCTCCGGCGCCGGGACGAAGGCGTGCCGCAGCGCGTCCAGCGGGGTCACCCAGGCGGCGACCGAGGTGGCGAACGACTTACCCAGGAACGGGCCGAGGGGCTGGTACTCCCACGCCTGGATGTCCCGGGCCGACCAGTCGTTGACCAACACCACGCCGAAGACGTGGTCGGCGAAGTCGGCGGCGGCCACCCGGTGGCCGAGCGGGCTGGGTACGCCGACCACGAATCCGACCTCTGCCTCGATGTCGAGGCGCGCCGACGGGCCGAAGGTCGGGCCCTCGCGACTCGGCCGCTGGCCGTGCGGGCGTACCACCGGCGTGCCGGAGACCACCACCGTGCCGGCCCGGCCGTGGTAGCCGATCGGCAGGTGCTTCCAGTTCGGCAGCAACGGCGGCTGGCCGGGGCGGAAGATCAGCCCGACGTTGGCGGCGTGGTGCTCCGAGGAGTAGAAGTCGACGTAGTCGGCCACCTCGAAGGGCAGTTCCATCCGCACCTCGTCCACCGGCACCAGCAGCGGCTCCACCGCCGCCCGGTGGGCCGGATCGGTGAGCAGCTCGGTGATCCGCTGCCGCACGGCCATCCACTGCGGACGGCCCAGCGCCAGGAACGCGTTGAGCGTCGGCCGGCACAGCGCCCCGCCGGCCAGCACCAGCTCGGCGGCCTCCGCGCCGGCCAGGTCCAGCACGAGATCCCCGATGCGTACGCCGATGCGCGGAGCACCGTCGGCTACCCGGAAGACCCCGTACGGCAGGTGGTGCACCCCGTAACCCGAACCGTCCACACCCGTCACCCAACTCATGACTCAGAGCCCCCGTTCACCAGCCCCAGCCGGATCAGATCGGACAGTGGTTCCGCAATGCTGCACGAGCCGAAGCCCACCCACAGCGGACGCGCCGCGTCGCGCCGGCCGTCGGTCCACTCCACCAGGGGTCGCTCGTCGCGCACGGTGAGCAGTTCGACGATGGCGCCGACACCGGCCCCCTCGGCGGCGGCCAGCGAGGCGGCGAGGACGTTGCCGAATCCGTGATGGGTGAAGCCGGTCTCCGGGTCCACCTGCCGCACCGCGTGGTGCAGTCCGGCGGTCAGCTTGAACGGCACCCGCCGGTCCCGGCAGGCGCCGATCACGGCGGCCAGCTCGGCGGGGTTGGGAAAGAGTTCCGCGGCCAGCCCGCCGGTGCGGAACTTGGCCGCCACGGGCAGCCCCTCGGCCCGGGCGGCGGCCAGCACGTCCAGCGCCGCCGTCAGCCCGAAGGTCAGCGGAATCTCCGCGTAGACGGGGCGGTCCCCGGTGGCGCGGGCCAGCGCGACCAGCTCGGCCGTGCCCGGCAGCGGGTCCTCGCCGCGCTTGGCCACGGCCGCCTCGACCTGGCGGACCTCGACGCGCGGGTCGACCTCGGCGCACGCCTTGGTCAACTCGCCGAGCGGGACGTCGGCGATCATCCCCACCGCGATCCGCTCACCGTCGCCGAGCAGGGCGGGCAGTTCGGCCAGCCGGGAGGCGGGCAGCAGCAGCGGGCCGACCAGGTCGGCGTACCAGGCGGCGCGGTGCCGCCGGTGGGCGGCGACGGCGTCGGGCAGCGACGCGCTGCCCGGCGGGAAGACGGCGGCGTCGTCGACCAGGCCGGCGACGAGTGCGGGCAGCTGCGTTGACACGAGACAAGAATGTACGGGACGCTCTGAGAGGCGGACAACAGCGTCCGATTATCGGACGCACCAGCGGGTGACCGGGAGGGCGACATGCCGTACTACCGCAGCGTCGGCGAGGTGCCGCGCAAGCGCCACACCCAGTTCCGGCAGCCCGACGGCAGCCTCTACACCGAGGAGCTGATGGGCCAGGAGGGCTTCTCGTCCGACTCGTCGCTGCTGTACCACCGGTACGCCCCGACTGCGATCGTCGCGGCCGAGGAGTTCACCCCGCCCGCCGTGACCCGGGTGCCCAACCTGCCGCTCAAGCCCCGGCACCTGCGCACCCACAAGCTCGACGGCACCGGGGCCGACCCGGTCCTCGGCCGGCGGTACCTGCTCGCCAACGACGACGTACGGATCGCGTACGTGCTGGCCGACCGACCGTCCCCGCTGTTCCGCGACGCCACCGGCGACCAGTGCCTGTACGTCGAGGCGGGTGCGCTGCGGGTCGAGTCGACCTTCGGCGTGCTGGACGCAGTGGCCGGCGACTACGTGGTCATCCCGACCTCGACGGTGCACCGCCTGGTGCCCACCGGCGACACGCCGACCCGGCTGCTCGCCATCGAGGCGTCCGGGCACATCGGCCCGCCCAAGCGCTACCTGTCGGTACGCGGTCAGTTCCTGGAGCACTCGCCGTACTGCGAGCGGGATGTCCGGGGGCCGGACGCGCCGCTGCTGGTCGACGGCTCCGACGTCGAGGTGCTGGTACGCCACCGCCGAGGATGGACCCGACACGTCTACGCCAACCACCCGTTCGACGTGGTCGGCTGGGACGGGCACATGTATCCGTGGGCGTTCTCCATCCACGACTTCGAGCCGATCACCGGCCGGATCCACCAGCCGCCGCCGGTGCACCAGACCTTCCAGGGCCCGAACTTCGTGATCTGCTCGTTCGTGCCACGCAAGGTCGACTACCACCCGGACGCCATCCCGGTGCCGTACCACCACCACAATGTCGACTCCGACGAGATGCTCTTCTACACCGGCGGCAACTACGAGGCCCGACGCGGCTCCGGCATCGAGCAGGGCTCGATCTCGCTGCACCCGTCCGGCTTCACGCACGGCCCACAGCCCGGCGCGGCGGAACGCTCCATCGGGGTGGACTTCTTCGACGAACTGGCGGTCATGGTCGACACCTTCCGCCCGCTGGACCTCTGCGACGCGGCGACGGAGTGCGAGGACGAGGCGTACGCCTGGACCTGGGCGCGCCGCTGAGAAGGAAGGGCCCCTTATTAACGCCTCGCGAGGTAAAGGGGCCCCTTCTTAACACAGCATGGTCCTGCCGAGCCGGGCTCAGGCCACCGGGCGGGAGATGATCGCGAGTTGGGCGGCGGTGGCGACCCCGATGGCCAGCACCAGCGGCCACGGGGTGCCGAGGAGGGCGTAGAGCAGGATCAGCGCGGGCGCGGCACCCGCCGCGTAGACGGCCAGGGCGAGCGGACGGTCCGTCCGGCGCAGGACAGGCAGGACGGTCCGGGTCAGGCCGGGCAGCCGCGACGCGTGCCGCCACAGCACGATGCCGCCACCGGCCGCCGCCAGCACCGCCACCAGCCGGGAGAATCCGGATCCGGTAGCGGCCGAGCAGGCGACCACGATTGCCGCGACCACCGACCAGCCGGTGCCCCACAACACGAGTTGCCGAAGCCCCGCCGGCACCGTTCGGCGGGCGACGACGGGCCCCACGTCGGCCGGTCCGGCACCGACCTGACCCGTGCCGGTCCCGCCGAAGGCCGACGGCTCGCGGCTCTCGTCGAGCCGGCCAGGCCCGTCCCCGCGCTCGCCGGCGCGGTCTCCATCCGGCTGACTCTCAGCAGGCCGGCCTGGCTCGTTGCGCCCCTCGCCGGGCCGGTCCGCGCCGGGCCAGCCCGATTCGCGCCGGCCACCACCGGGACGGCTCGGATCGTCCTGGGATGCGTCCGGCCGGTCTGGGGTGTTACGGGGTCCGTGAGGCTGGTTCGGGCCGCCCTGGGGCCCTTCAGGCCGGGCTGGGTCGGTGGTCGGCAGGTTGGCCACCGCCGCCTCCGCCAACTGCTCCAGCGTCGCGGTCCAGCGCCGCTGTTCCAGCCGCAGCACCCCGACGTCGTCGCCCGCCTCGGCCAGCCGCGGGTCCAGCCGCAACGCCTCCCGGTAGGCCCGCTCGGCCAGGTCGTACATCCGCATGTTGGCGGCCACCAGGCCGAGCACCAGGTGCGCCTGCGGCTCGTCGGGGGTCAGCTCCACCCCGTGCCAGGCCGCGTTCAACGCCGGCTGGCCGTTACGCGAGCCGGCCAGGATCGCGGCCGCACTGCGTTGGGCGTACGCGTCCTGCGGCCCCAGCGCCAGGATCTCGTCGGCGGTACGGGCAGCCTCGGCGTACCGCTCCAGGTCACCGAGCGCCAGGCCACGGACGACGAGCGGGGGAACCCGCCCCGGGGCGACGGCGACGGCGGACTCGGCGGCAGCCAGCGCCTCGACGGGCCGGGCGGCGGCCAGGTGCACCCGGGCAAGCATGATCAACGCATCGGTGTCGGCCGGGTCGAGGGCGAGGGCGAAGCCCAGCTCGGCGGCGGCCTCGTCGTAGCGGCCCAGCTCGGCGAGGAGCGTGGCGCGCTGGAGGTAGCCGTCGGCGGCGGACGGGTCGGCGGGGACGTCGGCGGACATCGCGCGAGCCTAGGCGCTCGGCTGCTCGTACACCAGCGCCACGGCGATCCCGGCGAGCCCCTCGCCGCGGCCGGTGAATCCCAGGCCGTCGGTGGTGGCGGCGGAGACGGTGACCGGCGCGCCGACCGCGTCCGACAGCACCCGCTGGGCCTCCTCGCGACGCGGACCGATCTTGGGCCGGACGCCGACGACCTGCACCGACACGTTGCCGATGGCGAAGCCCGCGGCGCGTACCCGGCGGGCGGACTCGGTGAGCAGGACCACCCCGCTCGCCCCGGCCCATTCGGGCTGGCCGACCCCGAAGTTGGCACCGAGGTCACCCAGACCGGCGGCGGAGAGCAGCGCGTTGCAGGCGGCGTGGGCGGCCACATCCGCGTCGGAGTGCCCGGCCAGGCCGTCCTGGTCCGGCCAGTGCAGGCCGGCCACCCAGCACGGCCGCCCGGCCTCGAAGGCGTGCACGTCGGTCCCGATGGCCACCCGAGGAACGATCATGAACCGAGGGTACGCGTCATCGGCCGGTCGCCAGCAGGTGCTCGGCCAGGACCAGGTCGAAGGGTCGGGTGATCTTCAGAGCGTGGTCCGAACCGGGTACGCAGTACACCGGCACACCCTGCTTCTCCACCAGCCCGGCGTCGTCGGTGAGCGGGTCGCCGGCGGCGGCGTGCGCGGCGGTCAGCACCGCCCGGCGGAAGCCCTGCGGGGTCTGTACGGCACGCAGCGCGGAGCGGTCGACGGTGCCGAGCACCACCTCGCCCGGGTCGACCTCCTTGATCGTGTCGACGACCGGCAGGACGGGGATCACCGCGTCGTGGCCCGCCCGGACCGCGGCGGCCACCGACTCCACCAGCGCGGGCGGGGTCAGCGCGCGGGCCGCGTCGTGCACGAGGACGATGTCGGGGCCGGCAGGCACGGCGGCGAGGGCGGCGGCCACCGACGCCTGCCGCTCCGCCCCGCCGGGCACCACCGTCACCGGGGCGATCGGGGCGAGCAGATCGCGCACGGCGGGCACGTCCGCGACCGGGGCGGCCACCACGATGGTGTGCACCGACCCGGCGGCCGCCAGCCGGCGGACCGCGTGCACCAGCAGCGGCTCCCCCGCCAGCAGCCGCAGCGCCTTCGGGCGGCCGGGCCCCAGGCGTACGCCGGCACCGGCCGCAGGCACGAGGACCGCGACGTCACCGCGCGGATTGAGCTGCGCGGTCACGTCGCGGTCCTCGACGGTTTCTTCGCTACGAAGTGGGTACGACGATGCTGTGCGCGGACTAGGCCTCGGTCAGCACCTTGTCGAGCAGCGTCTCCGCCTCGTCCTTGGTGCTCTTCTCAGCCAGCGCCACCTCGCCGACGAGAATGTCGCGGGCCTTGGCGAGCATGCGCTTCTCGCCCGCGGACAGCCCCCGCTCCCGCTCGCGGCGCCACAGGTCGCGGACGACCTCCGCCACCTTCAGCGGGTTGCCGGAGGCCAGCTTCTCCAGATTCGCCTTGTAACGCCGCGACCAGTTGGTCGGCTCCTCGGTGTGCGGAGCCCGGAGAACGTCGAAGACCTTGCCGAGGCCCTCTTCGCCAACCACTTCGCGCACACCCACGATCTCGGCGTTCTCGGCCGGTACCCGGACCGTCAGGTCACCCTGCGCGACCCTCAGGACGAGGTACTGCTTGGGCTCGCCCTTGATGACCCGAGTCTCGATTGCCTCGATGAGTGCGGCCCCGTGGTGGGGGTAAACAACGGTCTCGCCGACACTGAAAACCATAGGTTCGAAACCCCTTTCGCTGTGTCTAGGGTAACACGCTCAGGCACCGATGTCTCACCGCTGTCCTGACCGTTGGCGCAGCTCAGGGGCCCTGTGAGAGGTATTTCTTCGGCTTGACAGACCGTCAAGCCGATGATTCGAACACGCTCCGTAATCCAGGGATGACCCCCGGGCACGGATGGCGACGAACGCCGAGATCAGAAGCTACGCACCCATCCCATGGTATCCCGCCGTACCCGACTGTGGGCAGCGGTAGCGGGACCGGGCCCGGTGCGGGACGCTGGAGGAAGCGCCGCTGTCCGCACACCCACAAGGTTCCAGGGGGTCGCAATGGGCAAGGCTGACGCCGACGGTCCCGGGCTGCCCGACCTGCCTCCCGAGTGGGGTCGGGTGGTCGTCCCGAACGACGCCTCCGCGCTCGCCGACGAGGCCGAACAGGTCCGTCGTGAGCTGCGCCGCCGGGTGGCGGCCCAGCCCCGTCGATGGCGCCCGCCCGCGGTACCCGTACTCGTGCTGGTGGTCGCGGTCGTGGCCACGATCGCCGGCCTGATCACCGTCACCTGGCCCCGGCCCGGCCGCTACCCCGGGCCGGCCGCCAGCACCCCCGACCCGGCACCGGGGCAACTGACCGGCCGTGGGCTGCCCGCGCTGGACCTGGTCGACGCCGGGCAGTCGCCGGTGCCACTGCGCGGGCTGCTGCCGGCGTTGGTGCTGCTCGTGGACGGGTGCGCCTGCCCCGACCGGGTCGCCGAGGCAGCGGCGGCAGCGCCCGACGGGGTAACCGTGGTCACCGTGGCCGCTGGCAGCCCCGGAGCGGCACCGCCCGGCACCGACGTACGCGCGCTGGCCGACCCGGCCGGCGGCCTGCGCGCGTTCCTGCACCTGCCGGCCCGCCCGGACACCGTGACCGCCCTGCTCGCCGACCGGGAGGGCCGGATCGTCCTGGTGGTGCCCGAGGTCGCCACGATCGCCGAGTACCACGCCGAGCTGGTCCGGTTGGCCGGCTGAGAGGCTGCCGGCGGCTGGCATCGGCCGCGGGCGACGCTCATCGGGGAGCGGTCAGCTGGGCCTCCAGTTGGACCGGCTCCGTTCCGGCGGTCGAGAACGACACCTGCACCGGACCACCGCTGCCGATGACCTCCGTCATGACCACCGCCCCGTCGCAATCGAGGGTCATCGGATCGCCCGCCCAGCCGCCGGTGACCACGACCAGCAGCTTGCTGGGACCGGTGCAGGTGTAGCGCAGCAGGTGCCGCTCGCCGTCGGCCATCGGTGCCTGCCGGACGACCATCTCTCCCGGGCGCAGCGTCGGGCGCTCCGTCCATACCACGTCCCGACCACCCGACCGCACCGCGCCCGGATAGCCAAAGCCCGGCTCGATGGCAGCGCCCTCGGTGTCGCCGTCCAACCGGAGCACCGCGCCCGTTCCTGTATCCAGGAGGACGGAGGAGTCCGCCGCCGCGTCCGTCGCAGTCACGACGCTCGTGCCCGGGTCCACCCGCCACAGCTCGGTGGCGCGCGGCGACTCGTCCGTGGCGCTCCCTCGGCCGGCGCCCACGGCCGGTGGAGCCGGTGCCTCCGCCTGCCACCACCAGCCTCCGACGGCCAGCGCGGCCACCCCGGCGGCGGCCAGCACGACGCCCCGCAGCCGATGGATGTGATCGCCGTCCATGCCGAGCAGGGTAGCCCCCGCGTGGTCAGGCGTGCCGCTCCAGCAGCGCGGCGTAGAGGGTCAGGCCGGGCCCGAAGGCCAGCATCACCACCCGGCGCGGCGACGGCGCGGCCCGGAACAGGCGGTCGAGGATCAACAGCACCGTGGGAGACGAACAGTTGCCGTGCTGGTCCAGGGTCTCCCGCGACGCGGCCAGCGCCGCCGGTGCCAGGCTCAGCTCACGCTCCACCACGTTGACGATGCGCGGACCGCCCGGGTGCACGGCCCAGCCGTCCACCCCGGACACGCTGGTGCCGTGGCGGGCCAGCAGATCGTCGACCAGCCCCTGGACGTGGGTCGACAGCACCTGCGGCACCTTCGGCGACAGCCCCATCCGGAAGCCGGTGTCGGTCACGTCCCAGGTCATGTGGTCGGCGGTGGACGTGTCGGTCACCGAGGTGACCTCCCGCACCGCGTACCCCCGGCCGCCGGGGACCACCACCGCGGCGACCGCGGCGTCCGAGAAGAGCGCGTGAGAGACGATCTGCTGGGTGTCCAGCCGGGCCGACGACGGCTGCAGGTGCAGGCTGGTCAGCTCGGCACAGAGCAGCAGCGCCGGGCGTCCCCGCGCGGTGACGAAATCACTCACCGCGCCCAGCCCCGGCAGGGCCGCGTAGCAGCCCATGTGGCCGACGAACATCCGCTGGGTCGCCGGGGCCATGCCCAGATCGCGGGCGAGCAGGATGTCCAGCCCCGGCGTCGCGTACCCGGTGCAGGAGCAGACGACGAACAGCCCGATGTCGCCGGCGGCCAACCCGGCCGCGGTCAGCGCCCGGCCGACCGCCTCCTTGCCCAACGGCAGCGCCTCGACCTGGTACCGACGCATCCGTCGTTCGGTCGGCCAGTCGGAGACGTCCTCGATCAGCGGGCTGACCGCCGCCTGTCGCCGGCTGACGCCCGAGTTCGCAAAGATCCGCTCGGCGAGCGTACGGGTGGTGCCGGAGAAGTGCCGGGAGAAGAACCTCTCCCACAGCTCGTGCTGGTCCACGGAGGGCGGATGAGCTGTGCCCACGCCCGCGATCACCGGTACGGACACGGTCCCACCTTCCTCTCGTTCGCGGCTGCGGGGCTCGCAAGCTCACTCCTCGCACTCACCGGGCTGGCCTTTCGTTCGCGACTGCGGGCTCGCAAGCTCACTCCTCGCACTCACCGGGCTGGCCTTTCGTTCGCGACTGCGGGGCTCGCAAGCTCACTCCTCGCACTCACCAACGAGGGGCCGACCCGTCGCGGTCCGGGTCGCCGCCGAGAGTGGCGATGCCGAGCCAGTCCGCGCAGACGTCGGAGGTGGCCGGGTGCAGCGAACCGCAACGGGCGTCCCGGTAGAGGCGTTCCAGCGGGTGGCCACGACGGGTGGCGGAGGTACCCGCCGCCTCCAGCATCGACGCGGCCACCTCCGCCGCGGTGGTGCCGGCCAGCAGTTTCGCCCGCCACACCCAGCGGTTGGTCTCCGCGTCGCCCGGGGCCTCGTCTACCCGGCGGGCCGCCTCGGCCACCACCAACTCCGCCGCCGCCACCGCGGCGTCGGCCCGGCCGAGCCGGGCCCGTACGGCGGGCAGGCCGGCGAGACCTCGTGCGTTGAGGTGCTCCGCCGCCGCGTCGATCGAGGCCCGGGCCACTCCCACGTAGACGGCGGCGTAGCTGGCCACCAGCCAGTGCGGCATGAGCTGGGCGACCACCAGGGCTAGGCCCTCCACCCCGCCGAGCAGCCGGTCGGCCGGCACGGTGACGTCGAGGTGCAGGTCGTGCGAGGCGGTGGCCCGCATGCCGAGCGAGTCCCAGGTCGGCTCGACGGTGAGCCCGTCGCCGGCCGGGACCAGGAACTGCGAGACCACCGACGGGTCGGCGGCGCTGCGGGCGGCGACCAGGTAACCGTCGGCGTGACCGGCACCGGAGCAGAAGGTCTTGCTGCCCTTGATTCGCCAGCCCTGCTCGACCGGCTCGTAGACGGTGGTGAGCTGAGACAGCCGGGCACCCGCGCCGCGCTCGCTCATTGCGACGGCGTACCACGCCCCCTCGGCCGCCGCCCGCAGCAACCGGTCGCGGGCGGCCAACGCCTCCGCCGGTACGCCGAGCGCCTCGGCCAACTCCTCGGTGACCGCGCCGAGCGCGCCGGTGACCGAGGCGTGCATGTTGAACACCAGTGCGGTGGCACCATTGCCCCGGGCCAACTCGCTGGCGACGGCCGCGTACCCGGCGAACGTCGCGCCGGTGCCGCCCAGCTCGGCGGGGACCATCAGGCCGAACAGCCCGGCCACGGCCAGATCGTTGAAGTCGTCGACGGGGAACGAGCCGTTCCGGTCGTGTTCGGCGGCCCGAGCGGCCAGCCGGGGCGCCAGCCGGCGGGCGGCGTCCAGCGCGTCCGTGCTCACGATCCGCTCGCTGCGCTCATTCATGGAACCCCCTCTTCGCGCGTACCCCATGCCCCTGTCGGGTCCGCTATCCGCCGCGTACCCCGCGGCCCTGGTAAAGCACGGCGGTCGAGCCGGTCGACACGATGCGTGGTGCCCGGCCGGCGGGCGCCTCGCCGCCGCGCGCCTGCCGGAACAGCCAGCGGAGCAGCCCGGGCACGCCGGGGCGGATGCCACGGACCTGCAGATCCACGCCGTGCCGGGCGCACTCGGCCACCAGTTCCCGGTCGTCCACGAACAACCGTGGATCGTGGATGCCGCGCGGCACGGTGGGCAGCCGCTCGGCGATGCGGACGGCGACCAGCCGGCACAGCGCGGTGTCGTTGAGGGTGTCCAGCACCAGCAGGCCGCCGGGGCGCAGCAGCCGACACGCCTCGGCCACCGCGGCACGCCAGTCCGGGACGTGTTCGAGCAGCTCGCCGGCGGCGACCACGTCGGCGCAGCCGTCGGCCAGCGGCACCGCCGTGGCGTCGCCGTTGACCGCAGTCACGCCATGCGCGACCGCCTGGGCCAGGGCCGAGCGGGTGAGATCCACCCCCACGTGTCGGTAACCCTTGCCGGCCAGGTGCGGGGCGAGCAGCCCGGCACCGCAGCCGAGGTCGACCAGCAGCGCACCGGGTCGCGCCGCCGGGGGCACCAGCGCCGCCCGTGCCTCGGCCAGCCAGTGCAGCATGGCGAAGGCCCCGTCCGGCCGCCACCACTCGCCGGCCAGCTCGTCGTACTGGCGCGGATCGTTGCGGGGCAGGCTCAGGCCGGCATCACGCATGGCACGAGCGTGGCACGACTCCCCGGTAACGGCCAGACTTCCGTTATGTCGTGGACGGTGTTAGGGCTGCTCAGGGCGAGCCATCCGGAGCCGACCGCCGCAGTCACCACAGTGGCCGGCCTGCTCGCGGTCGGCGTCGGGCATCCGCCGGGCGGGATCGCCGTGGTGGCGCTGACGGTGGCGGCCAGCCAGTTCACGGTCGGGTGGACCAACGACCTGCTCGACGCCGATCGGGACGCCACTGTGGGGCGTACCGACAAACCGGTGGCGACCGGCGCGGTTGGCCGGCGCACGGTGGCGGTGGCCGCGGTGCTGGCCGGCTGCGCCACCGTGGCGATGGCCCTGACCACGAACCCGACGGCGGCTCTCTGGGCCACCATCGGCCTGGTCTCGGCGCTGCTCTACGACTGGCCGCTGAAGTCGACGCCGGTTTCGGTGCTGCCGTACGCGGTCTCCTTCGGCGCGCTGCCCGCCTTCGTGGTACTGGCCCTGCCCGGCGCGCCGGCACCGCCGGTCTGGCTGGTCGCCGCCGCGGCCCTGCTGGGCGCGGGCGCGCACTTCGCCAACGTGCTGCCCGACCTCGCCGACGACGCCCGGACCAGGGTGCGCGGGCTGCCGCACCGGCTGGGCCCGGGGGGCAGCTGGGCGGCCGCCTTCGGACTGCTGATCGCGGCGACCGGCACGCTGGTGCTGGGGCCACCCGGGCCGCCGTCGGGCGTGGGCCTCGCGGCGGTCGCGGCCGCCGGGCTCGTCCCGGCCCTGGCGTGGTCCGCCGGTCGCGCCGCCGGCCGGGCCGGGGCTCGCCCGGTGGCCGCCTTCCGGGCGATGATGCTGGTAGCCCTGATCGATGTCGTCCTGCTGGTCACGAGCGGTCGGCTGGTCTGAGCCCTCACCCCGCCAGGTGGCGGCCCCGGGTCGGCGTGCGGGCCACGATCAGCCCCAACTACCCTGGAACGCGGTCTGCGCGGGGCAGGGCCAGCCGGTCCGGCGGCGTAGCCGGGTGTGATCGTGACGAGGAGGACCGACGTGACGCGCTCGATCAGGGGTTCCCGGCGGGCTGCCGTGCTGCTGCCCGGGATCGCGGCGGCAGCCGGGCTGCTGCTGTCCGGGTGCGGCGCCGGTCAGATCTCCGAGACGGCCAACAAGGTGCCGTCGATCCAGGGCGTCAACCTCCAGGCCGCCGACGGCAAGTACGGCGTACGGAGCGTCCTGGTCGCCTACCCCGGCGTCGAGGGCTACCGGGCCGGCGACGACGCTGTGCTCAACGCCGTCTTCTACAACGACTTGCCGAACCCGGTCACGGTGACCGTCACGTCGTCGGACGCCCGCGAGGTGGTCCTCACCACGGTCCGCGCCGCGACCAGCCCGTCGCCCACCGGATCGCCCTCGCCGACGACGTCTCCGTCGCCGGAGGAGTCCCCGGAAGGCACGCCGTCCCCCGAGTCGCCGTCGCCCAGCCCGACCGGATCTCCGGCCACCGAGCCGGCCCGGATCGTGATCCCGCCGCTGAGCTACGTGCAGCTGAACACCGAGGGTGAGCGGGTGCTCCAGCTCATCGGGCTGAACCAGGCCGTACTCGCGGGCGAGAACATCACGCTGACCTTCGACTTCGGCGGCGGCAACACGATCACCAGCCTGGCGCCGATCGCTGTGCCGCTCACCCCGGCACCGCCGCCGTCGCCGATCGTCGAGCGCCACACCGAGTTCGAGGGCGAGGACAGCCACGGCTGAGCCGGCCCGGAGCTTTCCGACGGCGCCGTCGGCGTGGTGGACACCATGCCGACGGCGCCGTCGTCGTACCCGGGGGTTAGCGTCCCTCGGGTGAGCATCTCCCGATCGACCCCGGCCCGGGGGGCGGCCGGCGGGCGTGGCAAGGCCGCCGCCCGCGAGCCCCGTCCCGCGTACGAGTGCGACGCCTGCGGGCACCAGCCACCGAAGTGGGTAGGGCGCTGCCCCGAATGCGGCGAGTGGGGTTCGGTGGTCGAATGCACCGTCACCGGCCCGACCGTCTCCGGGCGCGTGGTCAGCTCCCGGATGCCCGCCGAGCCGGCCCGGCCCATCGCCACCATCAGCGCGGCGCCGGCCCGCGCCCGGCCCACCGGGGTCAGTGAGCTCGACCGGGTGCTCGGCGGGGGCCTGGTGCCCGGGGCGGTGGTGCTGCTCGCCGGCGAGCCGGGGGTCGGCAAGTCCACCCTGCTGCTCGACGTCGCCCAGCAGTGGGCCGCCGGCGCGGGCAGCCCGTCGCTGGTGGTCAGCGGCGAGGAGTCGGTCAGCCAGGTGCGGCTGCGCGCCGAGCGCATGGGCACCCTGCACGACCAGCTCTACCTGGCCGCCGAGAGCGACCTCGCGGCGGTGCTCGGTCACCTCGACGCGGTCAAGCCCGGCCTGCTGGTGCTCGACTCGGTGCAGACCATCTCCACCACCGGCACCGAGGGGGTGCCCGGCGGGGTGACCCAGGTCCGGGCGGTCACCGCCGCCCTGGTCGCGGTCGCCAAGGAGCGCGGCGTGGCGACCGTGCTGGTCGGCCACGTCACCAAGGACGGCCAGGTGGCCGGCCCCCGGGTGCTGGAGCACCTGGTCGACGTGGTGCTGCACTTCGAGGGCGACAAGCACTCCTCGCTGCGGATGGTGCGGGGAGTCAAGAACCGGTTCGGCGCCGCCGACGAGGTGGGCTGCTTCGAGATGCACGAGGGAGGCATCAGCAGCCTCGCCGATCCGTCCGGGCTGTTCCTGACCCGCTACTCCGAGCCGGTGCCGGGCACCTGCGTGACGGTGGCGATGGAGGGGCGCCGGGCACTGGTCACCGAGGTGCAGGCGCTGATCGGCGCGACGGTGGCCGGTTCGCCCCGGCGCACCGTCTCCGGGCTGGACTCGGCCCGGTTGGCCATGGTGCTGGCGGTGCTCCAGCGCCGGACCGAACGGCTCACCCTGCACGACCGGGAGGTCTTCGCGGCCACCGTCGGCGGCATCCGGGTGGTGGAGCCGGCGGCCGACCTGGCGGTCGCCCTGGCCGTCGCCTCCGGCGGGCTCAACCTGGCGATCGCGCCGCACCTGGTGGCGATCGGCGAGGTCGGCCTGACCGGCGAGGTGCGTCGGGTGGGTGCGGTGCCGCGCCGGTTGGCCGAGGCGGCCCGGCTCGGTTTCCGACTGGCCCTGGTGCCGCCCGGCTGCGGGCCGACGAGCACCGGCGCCGGCCCCGAGCAAATGCGCGTGGTCGAGGTCGCCGACGTCCGTTCGGCGTTGCAGGCTGCAGCCCGGGCATCCGCGGAGTGAAGCCGCGTCTCGGGCGATCCCGCCCGGCTCCGGCCGGTCGGTGCCGGATCGTGACACATCACAGTAACCGCGAGAGCACCCACCGCAGGGCAGTCCGTAGACTGTGCCCGTGCCAGTCGACCGCGACACCACCAAGCCTGCCGGCGCGACACCCCACGCCCGCACCGGTGCCGTGGGCTCGCCCGCCCGTCCGATCAGCGTCAGCGTGACCGGGGGTGGCGGCGCCGGCGACCCGCTGCGCGCCAATCTGGCCCTGATGGCACCCGGCACCGCGCTGCGCGACGGGCTGGAGCGCATCCTGCGCGGTCGCACCGGTGCGCTGATCGTGCTCGGCTACGACAAGGTGGTCGAGGGGTTGTGCACCGGCGGTTTCCCACTGGACGTCGAGTTTTCCGCGACCCGGGTCCGCGAGCTGTGCAAGATGGACGGCGCGGTCGTGCTCTCCAGTGACGGCACCCGGATCGTCCGGGCGGCGGTGCACCTGATGCCCGACCCGACCATCCCGACCGAGGAGTCGGGCACCCGGCACCGCACCGCGGAGCGGGTCGCCCGGCAGACCGGCTACCCGGTGATCTCGGTCAGTCAGTCGATGCGGATCATCAGCCTCTACGTCAACGGCCAGCGGCATGTGCTGGACGACTCGGCGGCGATCCTGTCCCGGGCGAACCAGGCGCTGGCCACCCTGGAGCGCTACAAGCTCCGGCTGGACGAGGTCTCCGGCACGCTCTCCGCCCTGGAGATCGAGGATCTGGTCACCGTACGTGACGCGGTGGCCGTGGTGCAGCGACTGGAGATGGTCCGCCGGATCGCCGACGAGATCGCCGGGTACGTGGTGGAACTGGGCACCGACGGTCGGCTGCTCGCCCTCCAGCTGGACGAGCTGATGGCCGGCGTCGACGCCGACCGCACCCTGGTCATCCGGGATTACCTGCCCACCGGCCGGAAGTCCCGCACCCTCGACGAGGCCCTGGTCGAGCTGGACCTGCTCAGCGCCACCGAGCTGATCGACCTGGTCTCGGTGGCCAAGGCGATCGGCTATCCGGCCGCCTCCGACGCGCTGGACGCGGCGGTGAGTCCGCGTGGTTTCCGGCTGCTGGCCAAGGTGCCGCGGCTGCCGGTGGCCGTGGTGGACCGGCTGGTGGTGCACTTCGGCAGCCTCCAGCGGTTGCTCGGAGCCACCGTGGAGGACCTCCAGGCGGTCGAGGGCGTCGGCGACGCGCGGGCCCGGGGCGTACGCGAGGGGCTGTCCCGGCTGGCCGAGGCGTCCATCCTGGAGCGCTACGTCTGACCGCGCTCGGCGCGGCGGCGCCGCTCAGCCGGTGAGGACGAGCTTCACCGGCTGGCTCAGCCTGCTGCCCACCCGCGCGAAGACCTCGTACGTCCCGGCCTGCGGGGTGGGGCCGGCCGCCAGCCCGTCGGCGCACCGGGTGCTGTCCTTACCGTTCCAGCCAACCCGGTAGGAGCGTTCGAACCCCGGGGTGAAGGACTGCACGTCCGACCCGGAGCCGGTGCCGCAGGTGTCCGACGACCAGATCTTCTCGGCACCGGATTTGATGTACAACTCCTGCGCGTCCGCGCCGACATCCCGGCTGCAGGTCCGCTCCGACCGGTTACGAATCTTGAGATGCAGGTCGACGGCGGCACCACGGACGACCTCTGCGGGCAGGGCCACCGCGGTCACCAGCAGCTCCGCGTCCGTGCAGGTGCCCTCGTCGGTCACCGAAGTGTTCGACCGCGGCGGATCGTTGCTCAGGGTCGGCTCGGTCGACGGCTCAGTCGACGGCTCGTCAGCGGGCGCGGACGGGCCGGCTCCGGCGTCGCCCGACGGCGGCGAGCCGGTCTGCGGGGTCAGCACCGACCCGGTGGGTTCCGGCGTGCCGGACGACGCGCCCGAGTCGGGCTGGCCGTTGCCGCTCGCGTCGGTGCCGACACCCGGCCCGGTGCACGAGTACAGCAGGACGACGAGGAAAAGCAGGACCGCGCCGAGCACGACGGCGCGACGCCGCCAGTACACGGCGGAAGGCAGGGGGCCGACCGTCAGACGCATGATGCCCCCACCGTAGCGGCGGTCCGCGCGACGGACGGTAGCGACGCGCCGGAGCCGGCACGACCCATCGGAACCGACCCTCCATTCACGACAGCGTGAGCGACGGGCGACGCCGGACGGTCACCGAACGTAGCGCTGCGACCTGGTCAGAGGTAGACCTTGCGCTGGTAGATCGCGTGGGCACCGGCCACCCGGTCCAGGAAGAGCAGACCGCCGCAGTGGTCGATCTCGTGTTGCAGGGCGCGCGCCTCGAAACCGTCCGTCACCAGGCGTACGAACTTGCCGCTGCCGGGTAGCACGCCCTCGACCACCAGCCGGCTCGCGCGCTTGACGTCACCGGTGAGGTCCGGCACCGACATGCAGCCCTCCCGTCCCGCCTTCCACCGGGTCGCCTCGACCACCCGGGCGTTGCAGAGGACGAAGGTGCCGTGCACGGTGACCGCCTTGGAATGCCCGGTGATGTTGACCGCGAACACCTGCGCGCCCACCCCCACCTGCGGGGCGGCCAGGCCGACGCAGCCGGGCGACACCCGCATGGTGGCGATCAGGTCGGCCGCCAGTTGGACGGTCTCCCCGGCGGTCGGGTCGACCTCCGTACCCGCCCGGCTGAGCACCGCGTTCGGGGCGGAGACCACCGGCAGCACCCGGCCGTCGCCCAGCGACTCCGGCGTCCAGTCACCGAGGCCGGCGTACGTCTCCGCCTGCGGGTCGAGGTCCGACCCGTCCGTCTGGCCGGTCACAGCAGGTCCGGTTCGGCACGCCGGAGGGTGACCTCGACGCCCAGGCCCGCTGCGGCGTCGGCCAGCCGGCCGGCGAGCCCCTCGGCCGTGGCAGGCGGCAGGTCGACCTCGGCGACCACCACGTAGAGCGATCCCGCCAGCCGGGTACTCAGGTCGGTGACGTTGCCACCGGCGTCGGCGAGCACCCGAGTCATCGCGGCCACGATGCCCATCCGGTCCGCGCCGTGAACCGCCATCACGTACGGCTCGCCGGCCGGAGCCGTCTCACCGTCGGGCGTCACCGCGCGTACGGTCGCCAGCAGTTGGCCGTCGGCGGCGAGCGGGGCCAGCGCGGCCTCGACCTCGGGGGCGGCCGGGCCCACGCAGATCAGGGTCATCGCGAAGTGCCCCCGCAGCCGGGTCATCGTGCTGTCGGTGAGGTTGGCCCCGAGCCGGGCAAGCACCTCGGCGACGTCGGCCACGATGCCGGGCCGGTCCCGGCCGATGACGGTGATCGCGAGCTCGTTCATCCGGGCATTCTGCCCGATCCATGCGCGCCGCTGGCTGCGGCCCGCCCGGACCGTCCAATCAACGGGACCATCCCGCGTGACATCATCGGCGGCGCGATGACAGAAGCCACCTTCGCCGGACAAGTGAGCCGGTGGTACGAGCAGAACGCCCGGGACCTGCCCTGGCGCGAGCCCGGCGTGAGCCCGTGGGCGATCCTGGTCAGCGAGGTCATGCTCCAGCAGACCCCGGTGGCCCGGGTGCTGCCCGCCTGGCAGGCATGGCTGGACCGCTGGCCAACGCCGGCCGCCCTGGCCGCAGACAGCCCCGCCGAGGCGATCCGCATGTGGGGACGGCTCGGCTACCCCCGCCGGGCGGTACGGCTTCGGGAGTGCGCGGTGGCCATCGTGGAGCGGCACGGCGGCGACGTGCCCGACCGGCTGGAGCAGTTGCTCGCCCTGCCCGGCGTCGGCACGTACACGGCACGGGCGGTGGCCGCCTTTGCGTACGGCCAGCGGCATCCGGTGGTCGACACCAACGTACGCCGGGTGGTCTGCCGGGCCGTGGCCGGAGAACCGGACGCCGGTCCGGCGACCCGGCCCGCCGACCTGGTCGCCACCGAGGAACTGCTGCCCGTCGAGCCGGCCGCCGCCGCCCTGGCCAGCGCGGCCATCATGGAACTGGGTGCGGTGGTCTGCACCGCCCGGTCGCCGCGCTGCGGCGCGTGTCCGGTCGAGGCGACCTGCGCGTGGCGGGCCTCGGGACAGGTCGCCCCGGCCGGCCCGACCCGCCGTCCCCAGCGGTACGCCGGCACCGACCGCCAGGTACGCGGCCTGCTGCTCGGGGTACTCCGGGAGGCGACCGGGCCGGTGCCGCACCAGCGCCTGGACCAGGTGTGGGCGGACGAGGTGCAGTGCGCCCGGGCACTGGCCGGGCTGGTCACCGATGGACTGGTCGAGCCGGTCGGCGAGACGTCGTTCCGCCTGATCGGCGACGGTCCGCCGGCGCCAGTGGCCGGCTGACCCGTACCCCGCCGCCCTGGCCGGCTGCCCGCACCCGAGGTCGCTCCGCCGCCGCCCGGGCCGGGACGCGACCGGGCCGACCCCGGTAGAACGAAAGATCGATGTAGACCAGCG